>JASFBJ010000265.1 GCA_030149585.1 Desulfobacterales bacterium
CCATTAATTGGCTTCTTCCATTTCAGTGGGGGTTTTTTATCTGAAATAAGCCTTAAAATCAAGTAATTATTAATATTTACTATCCAAATCATCTTTTTAGCAGAAAAAACCTGATTATTAAACAGCAATTAATTTAAATTTTTTACCTGGATTTTTTAACTATTATCCCTTTTCAATTCTCGTGTGCTTTTTTATTGACAAATTTTAATAATAATTTTATATAAACCTCTTATGATTTGATTTTAAAAAAATATATAATATCTTTAAATAGTTAAAAAAATTAAAGGATGAGAGGAGGTGACCTGAGATACCCTTTGGGGTTCTTTGAAATATAATCGTCAGATAAGTTTTTTTTATTAACTAATATGGAGGTAAAAAGATGGCAAAACATGAAACCCCTTTGCTGGACCAGTTAGAATCTGGACCATGGCCGAGTTTCGTGTCCGACCTGAAACAGGAGGCTGCTTCAAGGGCAAAAAATGAGAATAATATTGAGTATCAGATTCCTACAGATGCAGTAGAAGATCTTATAGGTGTACTGGAACTGTCCTATAAACATGGTCGAACACACTGGAAACATGGTGGTATTGTTGGTGTCTTTGGATATGGCGGTGGCGTTATTGGCCGTTATTGTGATCAACCTGAAATGTTTCCCGGAGTAGCTCATTTTCATACAATGCGTGTTAATCAACCCAGCGGGAAGTTTTATACAACGGATTATTTAAAAAAGATCTGTGATTTATGGGAACTGCGCGGCAGCGGCGTTACCAATATGCATGGTTCAACAGGTGATATTATTTTACTTGGAACCACCACCCCCCAGCTGGAAGAAGTCTTTTTTGAATTGACTCATAAATATAATCAGGATCTGGGCGGTTCCGGTTCAAACTTAAGAACTCCAGCTGATTGTATTGGACAGGCTCGCTGCGAATATGCCTGCTACGATACCCAGGCCATTTGTCACGCCCTTACCATAGAATATCAGGACGAGCTGCATCGTCCGGCTTTCCCCTATAAATTTAAATTCAAATTCGATGGTTGTCCCAACTGCTGTGTGGCATCTATCGCCAGATCTGATATCTCCTTTATCGGAACCTGGAAAGATGATATTAAAATTGATCAGGAAGCTGTACAGGCTTATATCGGCGGAGAGTTTCCGCCTAACGCCGGCGCCCATTCCGGTCGTGACTGGGGTGCTTTTGATATTGAAAAAGAGGTTATCGGCCTTTGCCCCTCCAAATGCATGAAAATGGACGGTAAAACCCTTAAAATTGATACAAAAGAATGCACACGCTGCATGCACTGTATCAATGTTATGCCTCGGGCTCTGAGAATCGGTGATGACCGTGGCCTGTCTATGCTGGTCGGTGCCAAGGCTCCGATCCTTGATGGTGCCCAGATGGGTTCCCTGCTTGTTCCCTTTATTAGAGCTGAAGAGCCTTATGATGAAATAAAAGAAGTGATTGAAAATATTTGGGACTGGTGGATGGAAGAAGGTAAAAATCGTGAACGCCTGGGTGAATTGATTAAAAGACAAGGTTTTCAGAGATTGCTTGAAGCTACCGGCATTAAAGCCATTCCTCAGCATGTTAGTGAACCCAGATCAAATCCATATATTTTCTGGAAAGCGGATGAGGTCCCAGGCGGTTTTGACCGTGATATTAATGAATTTAGAAAATACCATCAGCGATAGGGGGAATAACCATGGCATTTATATCATCAGGTTATAATCCTGATAAACCAATGGAAAACAGGATTAGTGACGTTGGTCCGAAAAAATATGACCAGTTTTATCCACCAATTATTAAGGCCAATAAGGGCAAATGGCTTTATCATGAAATTCTGGAACCAGGTGTTCTGGTGCATGTTTCGGAAACCGGCGATGAGGTTTATACAGTCAGAGCAGGCGGAGCGCGTCTCATGAGCGTTACTCTTATTCGTGAAATTTGTGAAATAGCCGATAAATATTGTGACGGGCATATGCGCTTTACAACCCGTAATAATATTGAATTTATGACAGACAGCAAAGATAAAATGATTGCTCTGAAAAAAGATATTGAAAGCCGCAAATTTGACGGCGGCAGCTTCAAGTTCCCGGTAGGCGGCACAGGTGCGGGTATTACCAATATCGTACATACCCAAGGCTGGATTCATTGTCATACTCCAGCTACGGATGCCTCCGGCACGGTAAAGGCAACTCTGGATGTTCTTTTCAAGGATTTCCAGTCTCACAGAATGCCGGCTCATTTGCGGATTTCCATGGCCTGCTGTCTTAATATGTGTGGCGCTGTGCATTGTTCCGACATTGCCATTTTAGGTTACCATCGTAAACCACCCATGCTGGATCATGAATATCTTGATAAAATGTGCGAGATCCCGCTGGCCATCGCAGCCTGCCCAACTGCTGCTATTCGTCCTGCAAAAATTGAAATTAATGGAAAGAAACTCAATTCAGTTGCGATTAAAGAGGAACGATGCATGTACTGTGGTAATTGCTACACCATGTGTCCCTCCATGCCGCTGGCGGATGATGTTGGCGACGGTATTGTTTTGATGGTAGGAGGAAAAGTTTCAAACAGGATCAGTGCTCCCAAATTTTCAAAGGTAGTTGTAGCATTTATCCCCAATGAGATGCCTCGCTGGCCCACCATGACAGATACAATCCAGAGAATTGTTGAAGCCTATGCTGCTGACGCCAATAAGTATGAGCGTTTAGGTGAATGGGCGGAACGAATCGGTTGGGAAAGATTCTTTGAAAAATGCGAACTTGAATTTACCCATCATCTGATTGATGATTTCCGTGATCCAGCCTACTACACCTGGAGACAGACTTCTCAGTTCAAGTTCTAAAAGCTTATAATTTACAGGGAGGTTTTTTACCTCCCTGTAACACTTACAGAGGAGCATTCTTATGGAATTAGAAGAGGCAAAAACCAAAATCGTTGATGCATTAACGAAAAAATCCAAAACCAAATCCAAATTCTACTTTAAGGATTTGTCTAAAATTCTTGGCTTAAAACCCAGAGACGCCAAAAAACTTATCAGCAAACTGGTTATTGATGAGGTTCTTGAGTACTGGTCCAGCGGAAGCACCTCCATGTATGGACTTAAAGGAATGGGTAAACAGGCAGCTGCTGAAGACGAAGATTAAATTGGCCGGCTATGTTTAGTTCCGGGTCTTTTTAGCCTTAGGCTTATCTTAAATTAATTTAAAATTCCGATTGCTGATTTAAAAACTATGAGAACATCCGGAATTATTATTACAGCCTTACGAGGTGGCTCCGGTAAGACTATATTTTCGGTTGGAATCATTGCAGCGCTGAAAAATCTTGGCAAAACTGTAGCTCCCTTTAAAAAAGGCCCTGATTATATTGATGCAGGCTGGCTCGCCATGGCGGCCGGCCGGCCCTGCTATAATCTGGACTCCTTTCTTATGGAGCCCGGTTTGCTTACCCATTCTTTTCTTGTTCATTCTCAAAATACCGATTTTACAGTTATTGAAGGCAATAGAGGCCTCTACGATTGCATTGATACCAGCGGTGAAACCAGTACTGCTGAACTTGCCAAACTTTTAGACCTTCCTGTACTTTTATGTCTGGATTGCACAAAGACCACCCGAACTATGGCAGCGGTTGTATCTGGTTGTATTGACTTTGATCCAACAGTTAAGATAAAAGGTGTGCTTTTAAACAGGGTTGGGGGTTCCCGCCATGAAAAAATATTGCGCCGGAGTATCCAAGAGTATTGCAATATCCCAGTATTGGGCGCTGTACCAAAACTAAAACAGCAAATGTTTCCAGAACGTCATATGGGGCTGGTTCCAACCCCTGAGCATGACTGGGCATTTGATTCTATCAAAGAGATCGGCAAAATTGCTCAGACCTGTCTTGATCTTGATGCAATAAAAAAAATTGCCTCTACAAACACCGGCCATAATTTAACCTTGTCCAATGCTGAAGTTAAAAATAGCAGGCCTGAGGTTATTTCCATATCTTTAAAACCCGAAATTAAAATCGGTGTAATTAAAGACTCGGCTTTTCAATTCTATTACCCTGAAAATCTCGATTCCCTGAAAGCCTGTGGAGCTAAAATTATTTTTCTCAGTGCTCTTTCCAATCGTCATATTCCTGATATTGATGGTTTGTATATTGGGGGCGGTTTTCCTGAAACCCATGCTCAGGAATTGGCAGATAATATAAGCTTCAGAAATCAACTGAAATTACTTGCTGAAAATGGCTTGCCTGTCTACGCGGAATGCGGAGGTTTAATCTATTTGGGGCAATCCCTTATTCTTAAAGATGCCAGCATCCCAATGACTGGTGTTTTGCCTATTGTGTTAGGGGTTTCCAAAAAGCCACAGGGTCACGGATATACGATGATATCCGTTAAAAAGAAAAACCCGTTTTTTAAGGTTGGAGAAAAGATCAAAGGCCATGAATTCCACTATTCAAATGTGCTGGAATGGACTGAGTCAGACCCTGATCTTGTTTTTGAAATGGAAAGGGGAAGTGGTCTAAGAGATAAAAAAGACGGTCTGTGTCATAAAAATGTTTTGGCAACCTATACCCACATCCATGCTTCAGGAACCAGAACGTGGGCCAAAGCCTTTGTTGATCAGGCCAGAGCCTATCATAAAAAAAAAGGGCAAACACCATAAAATATTTGCCCTTTCATATTACTCTGCCAACACTATTTTTTTTTGGGATGGCATTTTTTACAAGTTGTTGGAGCTGTCTTGGTTTTATTTTTTCTGTTATACTTTTTATGGCAGCCCTTGCAGTTATAATGAATTGCCTCAGCATGATAAGCCAGACGCTCCTTTTTATTTAATTTTGGCGCGTTTTTACCCTTGGGTCTTTCACCTGGAATTTTGTGGCATTCAATACAATTTCGAACATCATCACCGAGTTTAAGATCTTTTAAAGGTTTGTTATTCTCATCATGGTGGCAGTCGCCACAGCCCGCCTTATACTCTTCAATATGTTTTTTATGGGAAAACAT
>JASFBJ010000512.1 GCA_030149585.1 Desulfobacterales bacterium
GGTATGCTGTCATTGGTCGTATCAAGTCTTGAAACAGAGGTAAGGTTAATCTGCCCGCGGCGTACCTCCACGCCCGGCTTGTTGTTTTGACCGCAAGCCGTGATCAACTGGTCTTTGCCATCTATGGTTATTCGGCCAGGAATGGACGGAGGATTCATGGCTATATACCAATTGTTGCTCATAGTGCCCGTTATATTATCTTTTATTGTAAAGCCCTGGCCATCAAAGTCGAGCCACCAGGTTCGATGAATATTCAGGCGATCAGGAGCCGGTTCCGGATCTCCACGGCGGAGTGTATTAAAAATAATTTTTGCTCCCGGCTCTACAAGATAAGCTGGAAATTTTTTCCAGGTTTGAGGAATATCAGTCCTGCCAGGTTCAACTCCAGGAACGGATTCTATATTTACCATTCGAAGGCTGTTTTTTGCTTGAAATGACCAGATCTCCTGCCCGAATTTTCCCTGAACCGGTCCGATTGTTTTTATGTTTTTTTTAAAACGGGTTGTAATAAAAATTTGCCATTGGCCTGGCAGAGCCTGAATCAACAGATCTCCATTGCCGCTGATTCTGGCCGGAATCGGGCTTTTAAGATTCATCGGCTCTGCATCCTTTAAAAAAATCCCATCAAGCCTTATTTCACGGGCCTTGCCTGATATATTGATTTTAAGAAGGTTATTAACTTTCATCGGAATGGTGTCTTGTACCAACCGGTAAATTTTTACATCCAGCCTGTCCGCCTGATTTTGGGAAACGGCCTGTTTTTGCAGCCATAAGCGTCCGTTTTTATCCAAAATGGGAAAATCAATTTTTTTACCATGGATAAAGAGCTTTAGAATACCGGCTGCCGGAGGTATCTTTATCATTTCGGGGGTATTGAGCCATTGAAATTTTCCGCTTATCTCATGATTGCCTTTTTCCAAATGAATATACGGTATATTATTGCGGCTGATAACCGGTATTTTTTTTTTGTTTAACCTGATCTCCTTTGGCCATAGCTTGTTACCGCCCGGAACAGGAACCCACTCATCGGCAAAGATTTGCCAGCGCTGTTTAAATCTCCCCTCATTATGTTCAATATATAATTCCAAATCAGACGGCCAGCAACAAACATAGATTTGACCATTATTATAATGGGTTGGGCAAAGCTGATCTTCTTCATTGTGCAACACCCAGTCTTTCCATTTCGACAGGTCGACCGGTATTGAAATATCTTTTGAAGAAGCGGCACAGAAAGTTGAACAAAAGTGAATACCTGCAAGTAACAGCATAAAACAAATAATTTTTTTAATGTTCATAGCGATCTCCTTATGAAGGATTTCTTTTATCTCTGAAGGATTCATATTATTGAGCCCTGAAAGGGCGAGACATACCAGCCCAGGGCAACGCCCTGGGTGAAAATTTTACAACAATATCAGCCCTGAAAGGGCGTTACATAAAATAAACTGTCTGTAGCTTGTTCGTATAATATCACGCCCTTTCAGGGCTTAATCAAATTGAATTTGTTTCCCAGGGCGGTGCCCTGGGCTGGTATGTCTCGCCCCGTTGGGGCTATTTATG
>JASFBJ010000266.1 GCA_030149585.1 Desulfobacterales bacterium
TGACAAGGATCTTGTTCTGGTTGTGGTTCCTTCCCATCTGGTTCGTCAAACAGCTCAAAAAATGGTTCCTTTGCTAAATAAAAAGACAATTATCCTGTCAGCCTCCAAAGGTATTGAAAATAAAACCCATCTAACCATGTCTGGAATTTATAAAGAAATTCTGACTCAAATTCCATTTGATCAAATAGCAGTTCTTTCAGGACCCAGTTTTGCAAAAGAGGTGGCTCGCAAAGTGCCTACAGTAATTACCGTTGCCTGTCCCAGCAAAAAACTGGCCTGTTTAATTCAGCATCTTTTTGCTACCCCCTTTTTCAGGGTTTATACCCATACTGATCTGATCGGAGTGGAATTGGGCGGCTCGGTAAAAAATGTAATTGCTATTGCAGCCGGTGTAGTGGACGGGCTAAAGCTTGGGCTAAATACAAGGGCCGCCCTGATTACCAGAGGATTGACCGAGATCAGGCGTTTGGGACTTAAAATGGGCGCTAATCCCCGCACTTTCGGCGGGTTGGCCGGAGTTGGTGATCTTATTTTAACCTGCACTGGTGATTTAAGTCGTAACCATACTATTGGTAAAAAAATTGGTGAGGGAAATAAGCTGGCAGATCTCTTATCCAGGATGCAGATGGTGGCCGAAGGAGTTAAAACAGCCAAATCAGTTTATAACCTTTCACGCAAGCTGGAAGTGGAAATGCCTATTTGTCACGCCATTTATCACATTCTCTATGATGATCTGGACCCTCTGACAGCAGTTAAACAGTTAATGACCCGCGATTTAAAACAGGAACTGGATGAGTATTAAAATTTATAGCTCGCTAAACCATGCCAACAGAAAATAATAATCCGCCTCATAAAGGCGCCGGCCACCGCATGCGTTTGCGGGAACGTTTTTTATCATCCGGGCTGACTGGATTTCATGATTATGAAGTAATTGAACTGCTTTTGACCATTGGCACACCGCGCAAAGATTGCAAGGAAACAGCAAAAGCTGCTTTAAAAAAATTTAAAACTCTTCAGGGAGTATTAGAGGCGTCTGAAAGCAAATTATGTGAAATCAATGGAATCGGGCACAGCAATCTTTTTGGTCTTAAACTGATTAATGCCGTGGCTGATCGATATCTTGCAAAACGCCTGATCCAAAAAGATCCTCTTAAAAATTCGCAGGATCTTTTTAATTATTTGAATCATAATATAAGAGACCGTAAACGGGAATGTTTTAAGGCTCTTTTTTTAGATGCTAAAAATAAGGTTATCGGCATTGAAACCTTATTTCAAGGTACTTTAACGGCCAGTTCCGTATATCCTAGAGAAGTGGTCAAAGCAGCCCTGAATCATCACGCGGCAGCTTTAATTTTTGCTCATAATCATCCTTCCGGAGACGCTAAGCCATCAAAAGAAGATATTTTGCTGACCCACCGTTTGATCAAGGCTTGCGAGCTCATGGATATTATTGTTCATGAGCATCTTATTATTGGAGATAACTGCTATTTCAGTTTTGCGGATCAAGGTTATATCGCCAGAATGAAACAGGACGCAGATATAACAAAAATTTTAATAAAAGAAGAAACCGGTTTTTAATTTATATGAAATCAGAAGAAAAAAAACCGCCCTGTTTTGCCAACCTTGGAAAAGTATTCCCATTAGGGTCGGACGGGCTTCGGCATACCCCTTCAAAATGTCTGGAATGTTCTTATAAAACACAGTGCTTACGAGCTGCTACCAAGAGCCCTGATGGGGCTGTTCTTCATAAAATGGTTATTGATCGTAATTATCAATCCGGACAGATTGGCTTTTTTAAAAGGTGGTCTCAGCGTAAGAGGTTAAGCTCCAAAAAATTTTGATAAAGGGGGGTATAAAATGGCCAAATTAACAGTTGAAGATCTTGAAGTCAGTAATTGCCGGGTTTTAATGAGGGTGGATTTTAATGTACCCATAGAAGATGGCCGTGTTGCCAGTGATAAACGAATCAGAGCAGTGCTGCCCACCATTCAATACCTGCAAAAACAGGGCGCCAAGCTGATTTTAATATCTCATCTGGGACGTCCTGGGGGAGAGAGAAAACCTGAATTTTCACTAAAACCATGTCAAAAAGTTCTATCGGAATTACTCAACAGTGAAGTTGCTTTTATTGATGATTGTATAGGAAAAAAAGTGGCTGATGCAGTCTTTCAATTAAAAGCCAAAGATATCCTTTTGCTGGAAAACCTGCGCTTTTATAAAGAGGAAACTTCCAATGATCCAGATTTTGCCGGCAAGCTGGCAGGTCTGGGAGAAGTTTATGTAAATGAAGCTTTTGGTACTGCCCACCGTGCCCATGCCTCCACAGAAGGGATTACTCATTATATCAAGCAATGTGCGGCCGGTTATTTAATGAAAAAAGAGCTGAGTTATCTTGGGATGTTAATTGAGCGCAGTAAAAGACCGTTTATCGCTATTTTAGGCGGTGCCAAGATTTCAGGTAAAATTGATGTTATCTCAAATCTTCTGCCGAAAGTTGACAGGTTGCTGATCGGCGGAGGAATGGCCTTCACGTTTTTTAAAGCCCTGGGTTATGAAATCGGTAATTCTCTACTCGAAACCGATAAGGTTGCTCTGGCTGCCAAACTGCTGACAGAAGCTAAAGATAAACTGGTTCTTCCTCTGGATTGTCTGGTAACGGAAAAGGTAGATTTTAAAACCCGCGAAGTATCTCAGCTAAACCAGGTTGATGTTAAAAAAATTCCAGCGAATTATTTTGGCCTTGATATTGGAGAAAAAACTATTAAGGCTTTTAATGAAATCCTGCAAAATGCCAAAACAGTTGTATGGAATGGCCCCATGGGTGTTTTCGAAATTCCCCAAACCGCTAAGGGGACTTTTGCGATAGCAGATATTCTGGCCAAAATTACCCGAAATGGTGCCATTACCGTTATTGGTGGTGGAGATTCAGCAGCAGCAGCCCAAAAGGCAAAGATAGCTGATCAAATATCTCATATTTCCACTGGTGGTGGCGCTTGCCTTTCATATCTTGAAGGAAAGGTTTTGCCTGGAGTGGCTGCCTTGACGGAAAAAACAGGGAAGCTCGGAATCTGAAATTGAATTATAGATCCGCTTTTATTCGATATTTAATTATAGGGTGCGTGGTTTTGGGAATAGGGGCTGCCCTGCTTTACCTTTTTCACGTGCCTGTTTTTCAAATAAGCCGTCAGCTATATCGATTTCTTGGAAATCATGATCGAATTCAGAACTATATCAGCTCGTTTGGGCTTAGTGCACCTCTTGTTTTTATGTTGTTTCAGATTCTGCAGGTCATTTTTGCTCCTGTGCCTGGAGAGGCAACCGGATTTATCGGAGGATATCTGTTCGGCACCATTCCAGGGTTTATTTATTCAAGCCTGGCCTTAACAATCGGCTCGTGTTTTAACTTTTTAATCGGACGCCGGCTTGGAATCCATTTTGTAAAAAAGTTGATTTCAGCAAAAAAAATAAATAAACTTGAAAAAATTATTAGCCCCAAGGGAATTACAGTTATTTTCATGCTATTTCTTTTCCCTGGTTTTCCAAAAGATTATCTTTGCCTGTTTTTGGGAATAACAACCCTTCCTGCAAAAGTTTTTATTTTTTTAACAGGTGTGGGCCGAATTCCTGGTACATTGCTGCTTAGTATGCAGGGAGCTTCTCTTGGCCAAAAGAACTATACGTTGCTGGCCATTATCACGGGTTTTTGTGTTTTGGCTGGAGCCGGCGCTTTTTTTTTCAGACAAACCTTTTACCGCTGGGCTGAAAAAAAATAATAGCAAAAAATAATTTTCAGGTTCATAGAGTTGACTTTTTTAAAAATATCGAGTATTTAAGATTATCTGGAATATTTTTTGCTTCACTTTTTTGATCTAATCATATTATTTACAACTTGATAATTCACAGGAGATAGTCTTGGCCTTTTGGAGCGTAAGAGAAGAGTTAAGCCAGGTAAACAGACTAAGACGTTCATATTATGAACTGCTTAGAGATGAATTTGACCAATTCATGATTGAATATGCACTAAGCAACTCTTACCAGAAATTTAAGGCTGCTAAAATTCCCTATCCTTTTGTAGAAAAACGTGAGCTTAAACCCAGGGCTATAATTCCGGGCGTAGAGTATGAATATCAAAACACTTTTCTGGTAATTTTTGTGGAAGATACTATTCCAGCTGCTCATAAAAAGTATATCCGCTTTTATAATGTTAATAAAATCACTAAAACCAATCTTTTGCAGACCCAAAAACTGCCCTTATCTGAAAAATTTGACCGAAGTCAAAAAAGTATTGAGTCAGTTCATTTTTTTGACTTTTTCGAAGATTTGCTGCCTGTGGACTATGCTCTTTTAATTCAGCGTGATCCAACTACTCCTTCAAAAAATCGTTATTCTCTCTCCCATTTTCATGTGCGTATTGACTGGCCAATTGCCGATGCCGCTGAAAATATGGCCCAAAATCTACGCTATATTTCAAAAAATCTCTATGAAAAAGGGGATAAATATGCGGAAAATGTTCAAAAGAAATTTTTTGAATATTATGGAGTACCTGTAATGTCCGGAGGCAGACGAACAGCAGCTATTGTAGCTGCCCAGTATTTGAAGAGAATTCCCTGCATTTCAACAATATATGCCGGCAGCAGTGAAAGCAGGGCTTTAATCAGAATTTCGGAGCGGGGTGTTACCAAAGCCGTTCTGGTAAAATTTAATGATCAGGAGCTTGCTGAAATATCCGAAAACCATAATCTTGCCTTAGGTACTTTTAAAAAAAATTATGTGATAGACCGTGAAGGGAAAAATAGTATCTGTGCTTTTCAGGCCATCTATGATTATACCGACCATGCCCGTCCACCGGAAGACGGCAAGATGCGAGAAATAAATCAGGATTATAGCTGGCTGACCGTAGGAACTCAGCACCTTTTGCCCAAGCCAAACCACAGGCGCTATCCGCCCCTGCCGTTAAACCTGATTTATACATAGATCCCGCATAAAAAAATATGCCAG
>JASFBJ010000513.1 GCA_030149585.1 Desulfobacterales bacterium
CTTAAATACCAAAGGAGAATAATCAGTGCAGATTTCACAAAGTACACAGATAGTTAAATCAATTTCAGGTTTTTTCATCCAGCCATGGTCTGCTGCAAAACCGCTCTGCCGATTTTTTTCCCATATTCGCTGCATGCTTTAAGCCCGTCACCGTCCGGCACATACTGGATTTTCAGACCATTATCAATGAGTTCAAACTTCATGGCCTCAAGCTCTTTATTGACCAGCTTTATGGATTCGCCGCTCCAGCCGTATGAGCCAAAAGCCGCGCCGATTTTATTCATTGGCTTGAGCCCTTTCATATAGGCCAGAAAAGCGGCAACTGTCGGGAAAAGGTTGTTGTTCAGGGTGGGGGAGCCGACAACAACGGCTTTTGCATCCATTACTTCGGTTATTATATCGCTGCGCCGGCATGATCTAAGATGCATTGGTTTAGCCTCTACACCTTCGCTATCAATTCCTTCAGTAATTTTTTCAGCCATATGCTCTGTGCTGTGCCACATGGTGTCGTAAATAATTATTGCCTTTTTTTCAGCCTCATGATTGCTCCACTTTATATAAGCATTAATAATTTTTTCAGGATTTTTACGCCAGATAATGCCATGGTCGGGGCAGATAATATTAAATTCAAGGCCGAGTTTATTTACGGTTTCCATGAGTTTTTGGATTTTTTTAGTATAAAGCAGGAGTATATTTGCAAAATAGGCTTTTGCATGCGGAAATACAGCATCTTTGATTTCATCATCAAATTTTTCAGGCCCGGCATAATGCTGGCCAAATGCATCGCTTGAAAAAAGTATTTTATCCTCGTTTACATAGGTGAACATGCTGTCCGGCCAGTGGAGCATTCTTGTCTCAAGAAAAGTTAAAGTCCTCTTCCCAAGACTGAGCTCTTCGCCGTTTTCAACTGGATGATAATTCCAGTTTTGACGAAAATGGAGAGAAAGATTTTTTTTACCCATCTTTGAAATATACAGGGGTTTATCCTCGCCAATATAAGGCATAACTTTGGGGAGTGCGCCGGTATGATCCATTTCAGTATGGTTACTGATTATATAATCAATTTTCTTTGGATCAACTATTTGAGAAATATTATTTAAAAGCTGATCTGCAAATTCTTTTTTAACCGTGTCTACAAGCGCAATCTTGTCATCCACGATAAGAAAAGCATTATAGGTAGTGCCTTTATCAGTGGAATAACCGTGAAAATCCCTGATATTCCAGTCAGCCACGCCCACATTATATATACCTTCCGCTATTTTATACGGGTTCATTTTATATCCTTTTAGTCTTGTTTTGAAAAATCATCCTTGCCGGCTCCGCATATAGGGCACTCCCAGTCATCTGGAATATCTTCAAATTTTGTTCCAGGCTCTACTCCATTATCAGGATCACCTTCTGCAGGGTCATAAACATAGCCACATACATCGCATATATATTTATCCATAATAAATCTCCTCAATGAAATATTGTTAAAATCAGTTAATCAATGAAAAAAGGGCATCCTTCATTAATGTCCAAAGATAGTTTACACTTTTGACGGTTCTCGCTTT
>JASFBJ010000267.1 GCA_030149585.1 Desulfobacterales bacterium
ATTTCTGGTTCAATGATTTCTGGTTCAATGATTTCTGGTTCAATGATTTCTGGTTGAATTTCTTGATTCTCATTGCTTTCCAGATCCAAAGCATTCCTGGAGTTTTCATCACCTGAAATCCGATTTGTATTTTTCTCTTCTTTAACCGTGCAGATAATACCTGCCTGTTCACAAGCCGCGTTATATTTTTGGGCGGTTTGAAAATCCACATTTTTTTTAATTATAACCCGCCCTCTTGTCAGCAAATTCTCCACAGAACTCATATCGGTTTTAAGCAGCTTAACCAGGTTCTCTTTTACTTTTTCAAGCTGATGCCCTTTACAAAGTTCGCCATTAAAAATCAGCCCAAATTTATCGGCGTCTGGTTGATCGTCTATTATACTTATATCTTTCCCGTTAGATTCAACTGTTTTTGCTAAATCAGATTGAAGGGCAGAAATATCTGTTTTAACTTTTGTTTCAGCTTTTGCTCCAACTTCAGCAATATTTTTATATAGCGAAGATGCCAGGGCAGGTTTCTGATTATTCTTAATTGCACTAAGCTTGATTTTAAGAGTATATTTGCCGATGCTGATTGCGTCTAAAGGCTTGATAATAGCGGCTTTAATTTCTTTCCCATTTATACAAACCTTGCCGCCCTTGCCTCTATCGGAAACCAGAATATGATCATTATTAAAATAAAATATTGCTTGAATATCTTCAATTGCTGGATCATTTAAACTAAGATCAACACCAGCCCCCTTGCCGACCACGATTTTTCCTTTATTATAACAGTCCCATCCAAGATATTCCTCTCCTCGAAATATAAAAAATTGAGCTACCAGATTATTTTCAAATACGATGGGATTTTTTTCAAAATCAACATCAGAGCTATCGGATATTGCTGTATTTATTTGACTCATTTAATTGGCTCCTGAAACTGCTGGGTCAGAAAACGTACCGGGTAATTTTTTTAAGGAGTCTGATGAAAATACCAAAGTCATTTATTTTGATCTTCTTTGCCTTGCTCTATAATATGAAAATCTTCCAGAATCTCTTTGCGATAATCCTTACGATACTCAAGCATACTTTTGATATCACTTTTTTTCCTTTGGAGCAGATAGACCGCACCGGATTTAATGCTTTGGCCCAAAATATGAGAATTCCCGAAATCAATCCGGTTATATAATTTTCTCTCATTTTTTCCAGCAGATGCTGAAGTTTTCGCTGATTTGGCAAAGGCCGGGGCAATAAATAAAAAGATCGCTATCAAAACCATCCACAATATTCCAAAATTATAAAAAAAACGTTTCATAAGAAGATTTCCTGAAAACCGGTTATTTTTGCAGCACCCCGAATTGGAAATTAGGGTAACCTGCCATGGCAGCTGTTTTGACAAGAGTATTTATAGTTTTAAATTCCAATCGTTTATCGCATAGAAATAGTATATTTTTCTTTTTATCCGGATTTAATTCAGTTTGAGCCTCATTTTCCTTAAGCTCTTTAAGTTTGCTGAACAGGCTTGACTCCTGAAGATTTTCCGTATCCAAAGCCATGATTATACCATCCTGGACATCTGAAATCACTTCCCCTTCCAGCTTTAAAACAGTCTGGGATAAAACAAGTTTGATATTTTCCTTATAATCGAGCTCTGCATTTGATTCCGGCAATTTAAGACTATTATCAATGGTCAGGGTTTCCGGATTATCTGAAAAGGAAAAGAGAAGAAAAATCAAAATAATGGTGAACATATCCATCATGGAAGTAATCTGTAATTTAGGTTCAACAAATTGTTTGGCATGCGATTTCATATTACCCAGGGCCATTATTTTTTCTCCTAACCAACTTTTCCAGATAGAACAACATTTGGAAACAGAGGATTTTTTTCCGCTGTATAACGGGCCATATCCATGGCAGACACGATCGTATCATATAATATATTATCATCTGGAATTAATATAACAGTATCACTGGCTGGATATTTTTGCTTGATCTTTTCCAGACACACGTACATCTGCTCAAAGGGGAATTGATCTTGACTCTCTTTGGCAAGATTAAATTCAAATTCAGCAAGCTGAGCCTCTGTTAGTTCATCAGACATAGCAGACAAATGGATTCCATCTTTATTCAGTTCAAGGGTAATTATAAGTTTAATCTTATTTTCTTTGACTGTGACAGATGGCGCGTCCGACAAAACCGGGACTGAGGTATTGATAGCTTTAACGTGGAAAAAAGAAGCAGATAACAGCAAAAATGGTATCAATACCAAAAACATATTCATAATCGGAATCAGATCCACATCAGCATCTTCTACTGATTTGCGTTTATGACAGCCTAATTTTGACATACCGGCTCCTTTTCCCGTTTCAGGGTGGAAAGCGCATTAAATAATTTAAGAGCTTTTTCCTCAAACTGGTCTATGATAAAATCCCCCCGGTTATTGAGAGCATAAAACCCGATTAAACAGGGAATGGCCACAACCAGACCAAAGGCCGTGGTTAACATGGCCACTGAAATTCCCTTGGCCAGAATCTGCTGTTTCATGGCAGCATCAGCCGAGCTGACCCCCTCAAAGGCTGCAATCAAACCCAGAATAGTACCAAGCAGCCCGAGCAGGGTTGCAATATTGGCAAATAGTGCCAGATAATTAATTCTGCGTTTTATCAGTGGAATCTCTCTTAAAATATTTTCTTCCATGGCCAGTTCTATCTCTTTATCCCGTTTATCTGATTTTAACAGACCAGCTTTTAAAATACGTCCCAATGGATGTTTTTCTATTTTGGCGCACTCTTCAATTGCCCCGTGATAATTGGATCTTTCCAAAGAAACCAGAATTTTTTGAAATGCTTTATCATAATTAAGGTTAAGCCTGAAATATAGAAAGCTGGCCCGTTCACAAAAAAATGCTAAGGCGACAATTGAAACAGTCAAAATAACATACATAAATGAGCCACCACTATTAAACAATTCTATCATACCCTGCCCTCCCTTAAATAAAGATATTCTTCTCAAAAATTAAAATCAAAGGCCTCTAATATAGAAAGCCCTTATAAACTGTCTGACAATTTCAGCAACGCAAATTCCAAGCCACTTTGGATGAGTCTGAAAATCATCAAAGCAGATAGCGCTGCCTGTTTGAATGCAAAGAGAATGCCATCAAGCTAACCCACTAATTAAGCACTCATTATCTTATAAAATAGAATACAAAAGTGCACTTAATTACAATCTTTGCCCAAACGATTACCATTTTTTTCATTCAAAATACTTTGTTATTCAAGACAGGCCATCATGTAAAAAACCTTAACAAAGGCAGCTTATTCACTTTCAATAATATTTCATGAACAAAAGGAACACCTGGTAATCTTGGTATACAAATTTACACACCGCTCTTTTGAGGTGTATACAGACCAATAGTAATAAATTTATAAAAATACAGTGACTCTCGTCAAAATATTCTTTTTTTCGGATAAATTTGTACGGAATCTCGAACACGCATGAATTTTTTATTAAAACAGGCCTTTACATCTCAAGTCAGATGGTATATTATTTTTGTTTGTTAAAAATAACGTATAACCTTTAGCCATTGTGGCTGGTATTTTCTAAATGCCTTGCCTGTAAGGAGATTAATATGGATACGAATTTCAACACAGATCTGACACCGCTTTTTTATCCAAAATCAATTGCCATTATTGGCGCATCCAAAGATAGCGGCAAGCCCGGTGGAACTCCAGTCAAGTCATTGATTAAAAACAACTATCCAGGTAAAATTTACCCGGTTAATCCAGCATATAAGGAACTTAATGGTTTGCCGTGCTATGGATCAATTAACCGGATACCACATAAAATAGACTTAGCGATTATTGCGGTTCCAGCCAAGGCAGTCCTTGCTATTCTTGAAAATTGTGTGCTCTGTAAAGTCAAAGCCGCTATTATATTAACCTCCGGCTTTTCAGAAGTGGGTGAGGCAGGCAAAAAAATGCAAAACAAAATTAAAACCCTTATCAAAAAAAGTGGCCTTCTTGTATGTGGGCCCAACAGTCAGGGCCTGTTTAACTTTACCAACCGGATGTCAGCCGGTTTTGGGATTGTGGAATTGCCGGATGATTATGATGAGGCAAATATAATAGGCTTTATCAGCCAGAGCGGGGGCATAGGGACTGCGGCTTTCGTGATATCAAAAGAGACCGGCAATAAATTAACCTGTTTTATCAGCTCCGGCAATGAGGCTGGACTCAGTTTTTCAGACTATATTGCCTTTTTAGTAAAAGAGCCCCAAACCCGCATAATTGCAGGTTATCTTGAGGGCGTCACAGATGGCCGCAAGCTGTTAGCTGCTGCGGATTTAGCCTTTAAGGCTAAAAAACCTTTGATTATTATCAAATCCGGCTGCCATCCGGCAACAGCTCGAGCCGCTGGATCTCACACTGGTGCCATGGCAGGATCAGAAAATATTTACCATGCCTTTTTCCAGCAAAAAGGTGTTATCCGTTCCCGCAGTATCGAAGAAATGCATCTGCTGTGTAGTCTTTTAAGGCAAAATGTACTTGCCATGGGCAAAAGAGTCGGAATCGTCACTACTTCTGGAGGAAGAGGGTTGTTGCTGGCCGATCACTGTATTGATGCAGGTCTCCAGTTAGCGACCTTATCCACTAAAACGCGTCAAAAGTTAGACAAATTCCTGCCGCCTTATGGTTCCAGCGCAAATCCAGTGGATATTACAACCATGATTTTAACTGATCCAGGATTGCTGGCCAAAGCAGTCCAACTTGTTATGGCTGATAAAAATATAGATATGGTTATAATCGAACACTGGCCATCTAAAGGCGAAAACCTTAAACGTCTGGAAATTGTTAACAGTAAATGCCCCAATATGAAAAAACCCTTTATGGTATGCATGCTTGCTTCAGAGCGCTTAGGCGGGAAGGAGATGCGCTATTTAAGAAAAAACGGTCAGCCTGTGGCTCGGACTCACGCTTTGGCAGC
>JASFBJ010000514.1 GCA_030149585.1 Desulfobacterales bacterium
ACAAAATTTTTGGTATTCCCTGTTTCATCAATGACAATCACCTTGCTGTCCTGGCCTCCAATATCAATAATCGTTCTGATATCAGCATTATCAGGAGCTGTTTGAACAGCTCCGGCGGCATGAGCCCTGATTTCCGTAACATTTTCATGGGCATCTTCAATCAGACGCCTGCTGTAGCCGGTGGAAATAATTTTTTTTATATCCTGCACTGATATGCTGATTTTGCCTGCAAGTTCTTCCAGTAATCTTTGTGCCGTTAAACCTGCATCAACTCCGGACGGCAAAATTTTATTCTCTATAACATCCTTATTTTCATTGATAATAACCGTCTTAACATAAGTTGAACCGGCGTCTATTCCTGCAAAAAAATTCATCAAACGTTCCTTTTTTTAGATATCAGCATTTCCATGAATGCTTCTATTCGAGTTCTTAACTGTTCCACATCCTCCGGATTATAATCCGTCTCCACCCTTAAAACAGGTATATCCATATCTCTTAAGGTATCCTCCACACGTTTTAATTCAAAATCATATAAAAGACATCCCTTAAGAACATAATAGATAATACCGGTTACATTAAAATCCTCTGCGATCTGTTGAAGACGGAACAGCCTGTCTTTATTCGGCGAAAACGAAGGACAGATACAGGGCATGATATATTTGGCAGCTATACTGGTCATCAGATGGGAAAGGCTTTTTTCACTAACTGCAACAGGATCATAAAGAAACCTTTCACCAGTGCATGATTCTTCGGAAACTACTATTCCGCCAGATTCTTCTATAAGAAATGACATTTTCCAGTTTGGAAAAATAGAGGGGCAACCGGCTATGAATATACGGGGAATTTCTTTTTTGCAAATATCAAGGCTGCTTTGTTGTTTTTCCTCAAGTTCATTATTCAGTTTTTCCACGGCCTTAGTCCAGTTGTCTGCCATATCAATTCCGTAAGCGTTCATAACCGGCAAAGCCAAGCGCCCGCAAATAAGTGGCAGGGATGATTTTCGTAATTCATGCAGCCTGCGGGTCTGATGCCTTGCCTTATCCAGCATAATAACGGCAGAATGGAGCCTGGCACCCGTAATTTTTTGACCGGTATATTTTTCAAGGTATTTTTTAAGGGAGTAAATATGTTCCAGCCATTCTCTTTTTGCCTTTTCACTCTCTTTAGCATGGGGTACTTCAAGAAGAATAACTTCTTTATATTGTGCCAGTTCTTCAGCCATCTTTCTTTTTGCATCACAGGTTGCAGGAACTATTACAAGATCGCAAAGATCATATAAAGCATTTAGCTCAAAAGCAGTAAAACCCATTGAGGCTTTAACCACCGGGCAGGTATCACGGGGAACCAGTTCATCACCGGCACAGGATGCTTCAAAGCTGCCTCCGCAAAGGCGTACAGGTATGGCACCGGCAGCATATATAAGTTCTTCGGGAACCATCATACAATAGATGCCTATTTTTTTTACTTTTGAATATTGTTCTGCTGATATTGCGGGCCGATTTTCCACAAAGGTATCTTTTAAAATATCATAAAAATATTTTATGCTTT
>JASFBJ010000515.1 GCA_030149585.1 Desulfobacterales bacterium
TCGCAATCGGGGTGAGACCTGTTCGCATCAACAAATGCAGGTGGTTTGGAATTAAAGCCCAGGCGAAACAAGGAGTACCGGTTTCGATCACAATAATCCGGGTTCTGTTTTCGATAATTCCGATAATATCTTAGGATGCTGTTCAATCCACTGTTTATGGCAATCCCTTTGATCGTTTTTATAATCCGGATCAGATGCTATTTTACTCTGTTTCCATTTGTTTTTTCTGACACGCCGGCAGGCTTTCCTGTTGCAGTAATTTTGGGTTTTTACACGAGGATTAGCAGGAACCATTCTCCCGCAATTGGCGCATTTAATCATTGGCTTCATGGTATTTTTTACCATAAAGACAAAAATGTATCATGTTTGGTCTATTGCAGAAAAATAAAATTTGATAAGGAAGTAAAAAGATTAAGATTTGGGAGAAGGTAGAACTGAGTGGCTAATTGTTCTTAGTAATTATCATACAATTTCTTTTGTATTCTAATGACAACTCAAGTATAAGAATTAAATTCAAAGAAGATATATTTTTGATATTTAAAGAGAAGTATATCCAAAACTCACATCATAACTAAACTGGCAACATAATGACCCCCATATTTTCCTTGTGGAAATTATTTCGTCCTCGTCCCTTACGCAGTAAAAAGGGGAGAGGAAATAGCAAAAAAAGGTAATTAGCTACTGGAGGATTAAGTTATTGGATTATTTAAGGACGTCCCTGAAACTTGATATCTTACTTTACTCATGAGTAAAGTCGTGTTATGGTGATTTTATCATGGATAAAATATATGAACGGTATATAAAAAAACCGGTTGAGGAAGATCTAAAGTCAACCATGGTTTTTATAGGCGGGCCAAGGCAGGCGGGCAAAACCACCTTTGCATTAAACTTTCTGCCTGAACCGGGTGAAAAACATCCCGCCTACCTGAACTGGGATGATTCCGGCGCAAGATCAGCATTGCTCAAAGGAGAACTGCCTGCAAACCAGAAATGCATTATATTGGACGAAATACATAAATTCGCAAGATGGCGGAATCTGGTTAAAGGATTTTACGACACAAACAGGTCTGAAATATCATTTATTATTACAGGCTCGGCAAGGCTCGATTATTACAGTAAGAGCGGTGATTCTTTGCAGGGAAGATACCACTATTACCGGCTTCATCCTTTTTCTCCTCGAGAACTCAACACGGCCCCAACAAAAGATGATATTCAAACATTATTAAAATTCGGAGGATTTCCCGAACCATGCCTGAGAGGTGAAGAAAAATTTTGGAGAAGATGGCAAAGGGAGAGACTTCAGCGGGTAATATATGAAGATATCAGAGATCTTGAGAACATCAAAGAAATAAGCCTGCTTGAACTGCTTGCAGATGAACTTCCAGGAAGAATCGCCTCTCCTCTTTCAGTCAAGAACCTGAAAGAGCTTCTTGATGTTGCACATGAAACCGTGGAACGGTGGCTTAAAATATTTGAAAGAATGTATTACTGTTTTCGCATTTCGCCATACGGCCCGCCAAAAACAAGAGCGGTTAAAAAGGAA
>JASFBJ010000516.1 GCA_030149585.1 Desulfobacterales bacterium
AAAAATCAGGGGCAAAAAGCAAATGATAACTCGTAAAACAGATGTATTAATAATTGGCGGGGGAGCCGCAGGTGTCAGAGCCGCGGTCGCGGCAAGAGAATCAAGCGCAGATGTGTTATTGGTTGCTCTAAATGAAATTGCGGAAGATGGCGCAACATATTCGAATATTTCGCGAGGATGGGGGATTCAAGCACTTTTGGGAAAGGAAAGAAATGGTGCTGATATTGATAAGTTTTGCCGGGAAATACTAAAAGCCGGTGCAGGCCGGTGCGATCCTGAACTGGTGCGTGTACTGGTTGAAGAATCAGGCCCCAGAGTTGAAGATCTTATTTCTTATGGAATGCGCTTTAAAAAAAACTCAGATGGTGATTTTTTGCGAGCTCCTGGTTGTTTCAGTAAACAAAAGCGAGCTTTTCTAACTGAAAATCTTGAAAATATCAAGCAGACTTTTTCAGCTATTCTCACCAAATTAGCAGTTAAAACAATAGCCGGCACAGTCATAGACTTAATAACCTCAAATGGTGAGTGTTGCGGGGCATGGATAATATCAAAAAATGGTAATATTATTCTTGTTCGTGCAAAAGCAGTTGTACTGGCAAGCGGAGGCGGTGCTGGAATATTTAAAAACCATCTGGTTAGCAATACAGCAACTGGTGATGGATATGCTCTTGCGCTTAATGCCGGCGCCATTTTAATCAATATGGAATTTATTCAATTCATGCTGGGATTAAAAAATAATGAAACCAGTCTTTTTTTACCATTAGGAGAACTATCAAAATCATCTATAATGCAAAATTCAAATGGCTCTGATATTTTAAAAAATTATATTCCAGATAACAGGGTAAGAAAAACTGCAATTCAATTAAGACAAAACCATATGCCTTTTAGCAGCTCTGATGCATCCATGCTGATAGATATTGCAGTTGCAAAAGAATATGAAAATAATAATGTGCTAAATTGGCATGGAGAAAATTCTACTGATTATGGATTTATAATAACTCATTTTGCTCATGCATTTAATGGCGGAATAAAAATCAATAAAAACGCTGAGTCCACTATTCCCGGACTCTTTGCCGCTGGAGAAGTTGCTGCAGGTCCACATGGCGCAGACCGGATTGGGGGATGCATGATGACGGCAACCCAGGTATTTGGAAAACGAGCCGGAGAATATGCGGCAAAAAGAGGCAATAATTTAAAATACCATTTGCCGATTAAAACTGAAAATATAAACAGGTTTAAGGGAACCAGGTTATTACCGGATAAAAACAGGTCACCCTCTTTAAAGGGAATTGAAAACCATATTAAATTAAATATGCAAAAATATGTAACAATCCTGAGATCGGAAAGAGGCTTGAAAAACGCGCTTGATATTCTTAATAAGAATGAAAAAAGTCTGCATAAGCTAAACTCAGAAAAAAAATTAAATACTCTCAACTATACTAAAATAAAAAATATGCTGGTCACAGGCAAAGTTATTATCAAAAGCGCTCTGAAAAGAAAAAAGAGTCTGGGTCCCCACTATATAGATGACCTGTAATCTTT
>JASFBJ010000268.1 GCA_030149585.1 Desulfobacterales bacterium
ACCTGACCTAAATCTGTGCGCCTACTTGTGGAAGTTATTTCGTCCTCGTTCCTAAGGGAGTAAGCATGGAATCATTAATCGACAATCTTTCCAGAGAAGAACTGTTTCATTCAGGCCATCCTTTTTGTCCGGGCTGTCCTGGTGGAATGATGTTGCGCTGGATAACCAAAGTCATGGGCAAAGATACTATTGCCTGTATCGGCGCCAGTTGTCTTGTATTGCCGACGCTGGTCTATCCTCATTCGCTTGAAATTCCATGCCTTTATATCGGCATGCCACCAACCGGCGCTGGAATTACCGGAATATCCGCTGCTATCAGGGTGTTAAAAAGAAAAAATCGGATTTCGTCTGATCGAAAAATTAATGTTATCGCTATTATGGGAGATGGATCAACCGGCGATATCGGTATGGCCAGTCTTTCCGGAGCGGCCGAGCGTAACGAAGACGGTATTTATTTTTGTTTTGATAATGAAGCTTATATGAATACCGGAATTCAGCGCAGCGGCTGTACTCCCTACCTGAGCTGGACAACTTCGACTCTGCATGGCAAAACGGAAAACAAAAAAGATATTCCCAGGATTATGGCTGCTCATAATATTCCATATGTAGCTACTGCCTCAGTGGGTTATCCAGCAGATTTTATCCGTAAAATTGAAAAGGCCAAAAAAATGGGGCCTGGCTTTAAATATATCCATGTTCAGTCGCCCTGCCCAACCGGGTGGCGCTTTCCTGAAAACAAGACTGTTGAGATAGCCCGCCTGGCTGTTGAAACAGGGTTTTGGCCTCTTTACGAGATTGATCATCAGGAATTTAATTTAACCACGCAGCCCGCCAGACGCAGGCCGGTGGAAGATTATCTGAAAGAGCAGGGACGATTCAGCAATCTTGATAAAAAGGATATTCAGACCATGCAAGCCTGGGTTGATAATCGTCCTGAAATTGGAATTTGAGTAAAGCATAACCCCTTTATTTTTTACGATAAAACGGCCCAATAATTATGCCGGATGTCTGGAAACAGCAACAATAGCCATACCTACAAGCATTGCAATAAAAACATTTTTCGTTTTCCAGGCACACAGCCCAGTTGAAAAAGCTGCTACGCCTCCCCAAAATCCAGCTGATAGCAGCTCTGGAACTACAAGTGCAACTATTATTGTTCCAGGCAGAGTTTCCATAAATTTATTGAATTTTTTTGATTTTGGAAATTTGTCAGCCAAAATGAGTCCGCCAAAGCGTAAAGAATAAGTCACTAATGCAGCGCCCGCAATAGCTGCGGCAGTTGACAGGTTTATTGAGCAGTTCATTTGGGCTGTTTCCTCCCAACTCCTGGAATTAGTCGTAAAATGGCTCCACCAAGGCCACCGATGATAATGTACCATTTGCCTGGGAAGAATTTTTCAGCAAGGATTGCAATAACAGCCGCACCTATCCATGGCAGGATGTCTTCTTTACCTCGCCACATATTTACAGCAAAAGCTGTGAAAACTGCAGCAAATGCAAAATCAAATGCCCAGAGTTCAGGGCGCTTAATAACCGCCCCAAGCTGATGACCGATCATTGTTCCAAAACACCAAACCGACATAACACATAAGCCACCCCCAAGGAGAAACCATATAGTTGCTGTACCTTTGCGGTACTCAGCCATTGTAACTGCCCAATTTTCATCAGCTACAAAGTGCATAATAAAAGATTTTTGAGTTATGGATGATTTTTTAAATAGTGGATTAAGTGAGGCCCCGATCAATAAATAACGCAGATTGATAATCAAAACAGCAAAAACCATTTCAAGGACAGGCAGATGTGGTCCCCACATATCGACCATGACAAACTGCGCTGAACCAGCAAATACTGAAAGATTCATTACCAGTAATTCCAGCCAGGTAATGGATTTTTGGGCAGCCAGTACACCCAATACACTTCCATATACGCCGACACTGGCTGCAATTGGTAAATTTGCCACAGCTCCTTTTTTAAGTTGATATATCATTAGTTGATTTTATACATAATTATCAGTCTGTTTTTGAGTTAAAATCATACAGCATTCAGACACGCATACCGCAATTTTGATCATTTAGCCAAAAAACCTATTGGATTATTTCCATCCAGACCATCCGGCTCTTTTATACCAAACAGCCAGGTCACCATGGGAATAAGATCCAGAGTAGATGCAGGCTCAACCAGTGTATGGCGGCCGGCAATCATATGGGCTAAACCAGGGCCACCTATATGAAAAGAAACCAGACAATCAGCAGGATAATAACTGCCATGGTGTCCATATTTTTTCTTATTATTTTCAAAATAAAACCCCTCTTTATTGATCAATTTAATATCTGGTGCAGTTTTGGCTGAATATTGATTTTTTAAGCCATCGGCCAGGTACTCGGCCAGCTCAAAATTTCCGGATAAGTCCTTAAGAGGCAGTAAAGCCCGTAAAAAAGAAGATTTATTCTTTGGCCCTTTTTGGTATTCGTGCTGGTTAAAAGTCCACCATAACCCGCTTTCAAGCTTACCTTCAAAACGGCGGCCAGGATAATTCCGAATTACCAGAGTGTTTAAGCATTCTTTAAGATCTTTATTATCCAAAAGCAGATCAATTGCAGGTTTAACATCCTGCAATAAACGTGGTGGATCAGTCCAGATATTTGTCTCCCGGTTTTTCAGGTAGATCTCCTTAGTGCAGGCTCCAGGCATAATTACTGCTTCAGCTTGTCTTTTGGTGGTTGAAAATCCTGGAAGCCGGTATTTTTGTTTTAAACTTCGACTTATGATACGGTTATTAATATGCTTTTCAATTTTTGAAAAACCCTGTTCCGAAACCAGTATAACTATCAGGTTCTCATACTGACCGACCTTATTAAAAAAGTTGATCAGCTTGCCTAATAGAGGATCCAGTACTTCAATGGCGTATTGCTGCTGAATCTCATCCAGGCTTGCCTGTCGGCGGATCAGCTCAGGCTTTGGAAAATGGGAAATCATATCGGTTCCCATTAGCTGCAGCACCATAAGATCTGGAATATGATGATGATATTCATATATTCCTGCAAGACTGGTATAATAATGCAGCAAATGCCCGGTCAAAAAGCCCTTAACAGTTTGGTGATCCACATATTTACCATCCGGTATCCAGTGGCCTTTGCGAATAAATCCAAGAGTAGAGGCATTTCCCCAAAAAAAAAGGCTGGATCTGATTTTCCAGTCAGCCCCGTTATTTGCAATCAGCATGCTGCTTAAAGAGGTCTTTCCAGCAGCGCCTGCATATTCAAAAATGGTCTTGATCTTGTTGGTATGCAAAACCTGGTTTATACGCTGCTGAGAATATGAAAGCATGGTTCGTACTTTTAAAGTGCCGCGATCAAACCAGATGGTGGAAACTACACCAGTGCGCCCTGGATGTACACCAGTGTACATAGCTGTTACTGCCGGAACTGATGCTGCCGGCAAGGTAGTAAAAACATTCGGTAGGTACACATAGGCCTGATTGCCATGCATCCCTTTAATTAATTTTTTAAAATTTGGTAATCTGTCAAGATTATTTTGGAAAAGCCCCTGTTTAATACCATGGAATTCAATAATCAGCACTTTGGGCTTTATTGAGCCCAAAGCATGTGCTGCGCAAAATAATAATATGAAAAAAGAGCCAAGAGAAAAAAAGTGCATGCAAAGCAATCTTGTTTTTTTCATAATTATAGTCATTTGCAGATTCCCTCTTTAAAAAAATATCAGATCTTTTTAAAAACATATTTTTAAAAATAAATTAAACAGGTCAAGTTTATTCGCATAATATTTGAATCGTGCTTAAAATTGATTCATATATCCTACTATTTTTTTTAATTTAGATCAATTCAATTAAGATGTTATTCCTTTTGGTTGACTTCAGAATATCATAACACATAAAATGCTATATGATATCAACAAGGGAGTGGGAGCTGGAATCAAAAAAACATCCGGCACCGTGGAAAAAAGAAACGATTTTACCAAAAACTTGACAATATACAAAATTTGTATGACATTAGGGCCAGGAGGTAAAATATGAGTTCAGTCACAGTAAATATATCCTTCCAGGATAGATTCCTTGATAGCATTGATCAAGTTGCCCGGCGTGAGTCCCGTTCCCGCTCTGAACTTCTTCGTGAAGCCGCTCGCATCTATATAGAAAGAAAGGAACGCTGGAATCAAATTTTTGCTGAAACATCAATACAATCAAGCAAACAGGCTCTCACTGAAAAAGATGTGCTGGACGAAATTAGTCTGTATCGCAGTGAGAAAAGAAAATAAAAAATGCCAAAAACAAAGGCAGTTCTTGATACAAATATATTGATATCCGGAATTTTATTCGGCGGTAATCCCAGGCAAATTTTTGAATTGGTTATTCAGGGCAAGATTGACGCTTATATTTCTCCCGCAATATTCACTGAATTTAAAGAAGTTCTTATAAGACCAAAATTTGGCATTACTCATGAGAAATGTTTTTTAATTTCCAAAGAGATAGAAAATTTATTTTGCTTTGTGTTTCCTCAAGTCAGAGTTGATTTAATCAAGGACGACCCGGATGACAACATAATCCTTGAATGTGCTTTAGCAGCAGATGGTGAATATATAATAACCGGAGATTCGCATTTATTAACCTTGAAGTCGTTTGATAAAATCAAAATCATTTCACCTGCAATGTTTATTACTGGATTTTAGGTTGAAGGGTATGCATTCCCACGCTGGAGCGTGGGAACGAGCTTTATATTTCGCGGCGCCATTTTTTCCTATAAGAAACAAGAAGTTTCTTGGTAGGGGGAGACTGGAGCGTAGGAACGAGGTGAAAGAGTTTGTACCCTGCTTTTCAGAAAGTATTTATTAGAATTTTTGGCCTTTATTCGTTGACAACAGCATTAAAAATTGTATACTGCACAAAATTACGGGAATTTGTGTGATTCATGATAAAAGATG
>JASFBJ010000517.1 GCA_030149585.1 Desulfobacterales bacterium
AACGCCACATTTTTTCCGGCGGCAGATTAAAGCCCAGTAAGCCTAAATCCCGTTCCACCACATCACGAAGATAATGTATCCGCCACTGCAGACTTGTGGCAGCAGCATCCGCCAGAAAGGAAGGAGGGAAACCTCCATTGACCCACAACTTGTCAAGGCTGTCTGCTTTGGAATTTATTTCCTGCAAAAGAAATGGGGTTAATTCCAGGGTAATAATTCGTCCAGCCAGGCTTTCTGCACTTTGACGCCGCAGGTCAGGAGAGGCTGATCCAAGCAGTAGAAACCTTCCCGGTTTTCGATTTTGGTCCACCAATACCCTTATTGCCGGGAAAATTCCGGGCATGCGCTGGGCTTCATCTATGATGACAAGTTCGTTATGATATTGCTCCAGAGCAAAAACAGGATCTTCAAGCGCAAATTGATCCGCCGGGTTTTCAAGATCGAAAAAATGGACTGTTCTGTCCTTGATGAATTGGCGGGCAAGGGTTGTCTTTCCACACTGCCTTGGCCCGATGATCGCTGTAACTGGCGATTCAGCCAATGTTTTTTCAAGAGTTTTGTAAAGTTGTCTCGATAGCATCTTTGTAAAATATCATATTCCATGACTGAAATGCAAGGTTGTTTTTGCAATTTAAAGCAGACAGGAACGCAGGACTTCATGGCGAATACATCGGCAACCCAGCAGAATAATAGACATTTTATTTAATCTTCATCACTCTGCTTATTTCGGTTTTCAAAGTCTCTATCTGAAAAGGTTTAACAAGTCTGCCTTTAAATCCATACTCACTGTAATTGGCCATAACAGGATCTGTGGAGTAGCCGCTGGAAACAATACCCTTTGCATTGGGAGCAACTTCAAGAAGTTTTTTAAGCGCCTCTTGACCGCCTATACCGCCGGGAATTGTTAAATCCATAATCACTATATCAAATGGACAGCCTGTTTTAGCAGCAGATATATATTTTTCAATTGCCTCTTTTCCATCAACCGCAAAATCGACTGTATAACCACAAAATTTAAGCATTTCCGCTGATACATCCCTGACTATTTCCTCGTCATCCATTACCAGGATATATCCTGGTGAGGACGTTGGTTTTTTTGTCAGATCCAAAGTCGTGGCTGCTGGTTTATGAGAAGACTTTTCAGCCGGGAGATAGATGGTAAAAGTTGTTCCGATCTCAGGTTTTGAAACAACACTTATGTGTCCGTTATGCTGAGTAATGATACTATGTATAATTGCCAGTCCCAGGCCGCTGCCGGACTGCTTGGTGCTGAAATATGGGTCAAATATTTTTTCTATATGCTTTGCAGATATGCCGATACCCTCATCGCGCATGCTGAGCTTGACAAAATCCCCTGATAGATTCAGGGCAGTACTTTCCTTAAGATCTTTAATATTTTCCGCGTCAATATAAAGGCAGCCTCCATCGGGCATGGCTTGTTTGGCATTTATGGTCAGATTGGCGATTACCTGGCTGATTTGGCCTTTATCCGCTTTGACCTGCCATAAATTATCAGGCAGGTTAAGATGCGCTTTTA
>JASFBJ010000518.1 GCA_030149585.1 Desulfobacterales bacterium
TGATACTCCGACGACCGATAACGCAGTGAAATTTATTATGTGACAATCTATAGGTGCTATGAGTACAATATATGAGACTTAAAATAAAACTACCGGAAATTGCTAAAATTGAAAAAACTCCCTCTGGAATCTTAGGCTTAAAGGTTGATAACGGATTTACAAGCAAGGCAATTAGAGCTGTTGGGGGTAAAAATGGCTTCTATCATTTGCTGGGCCAGGTTTTGGAAATGGCCAAAGGTCTTTCACAATTCATAGACCGTTCCATCAATTTGCCTTTAGCAGAAAATATTAATGATACACCAAAATTAAGATAAAAAATTCTTGAAATTTACCCTGGGACAAAAAATATCTGCTTTACTTATAATATAAAAAACAATCATCTTGTTACAAAAGATACTAAATGTGGCTTAAAAGAAAATTTGATAATATAATATCAAATTTTACAGATATATTTAAAGTATAAAAGCACTTCCTTCAATAAACAAATAAAAAGCCACCATCAAGTTGTGATGGCTTTTTTCTTTTATCACTACCAACCTCTTACCCAGTCGGTAACACTTGATATTTTATCAAGTGTTTTCAACTCTGCTTTTACCTGCTCTCTTTTTTCTTTATCAAACTGATCTGAAGTCAGAACATCAAATTTATGCTCCATCTCTTCTTCAGTAAGGGGATTATGGCTGAATCCCTTGCATGTAGAGGTAATTTCAAATTCTTTGCCATCTTTCAGGGTTACTTTTATGGGGGAGTTGAATATACCTTTTTCCGTAAAAGCCCGATCAAGTTCTTTGTCTTTCTCAATTTTTACCTTGTCGAACAGTTCGAGCATTTTGGGCTCATGAAGTCTTTGATCCGATAATTGCTCTTTGGGATTTAAAAGGTGCCGGTCCACTAATATCGTGCCTAAAACAGCAGGGAGGCTCCACTGGGATATTGTAAAATTTTCCGGTTTTATTTTTATTTCCCTTGGAACGCCTAAAAATAAAGCAAAATGAGGAAGCCAGGCTGTTATTTTATCAACATCATCTGCGTTAAAATCATATTTTTTCATCAGTTTAATAAGGCCGTCCGCATATCCCTGATTATAATGACAGCATCCGTAATATTTAAAGGCCATTTCCTTGATGTTCCATGTTTCTCCCAGGCCATTAATCAGGCTGTCTTTGTATGTCATGTTGCCGGCCAGGGCATTTATAACTCCGAATCTTCCTTTTTTATCCCAGTGGCCTTCAAAAACAGCATGGGGGCCCACAAATCCTTTTTTTGCCATGAGCGCATTGATTATACCGTTATGTGATGCTCTTCCGGAATTCCATCTGTAAGTCCAGTTTCCATCCAGAAGGTATTCAATGGTTGAGGCACCCATGGATCCTCCAGCCAGACCCAAAGCATTGGTCATCTCCTTTTCATTTAGATTAAGAAGCTTGCCTGCAACAGTTACAGCGCCAAAGGGAGGGAAAATGGAATTAGCCTCAAACCCCCTTACCGCAGAATAGCTCTCCGGCCTTCTGTTCATTGCCTCTGAGACCCTGG
>JASFBJ010000519.1 GCA_030149585.1 Desulfobacterales bacterium
GTTTGCAGGTAAAAATTATATCAAAATTAAAAGCGATCAAATTGCGATAAATTATGCAACTTAAAACTGGTTGGAAAAAAAATAAAGTGGTGGCATTTTCACAGGTCTCCTATTGACAACGCTACCAAATTTTTGACACGAACGTCAAATTTGTGGTTATGAGGTGTTTCATGGAATTTTATCGTGTTTATTGTGGACTCTCCTGCTTTTTCCACTGCAAATTTGGCGCATAGAGGCCCTATCAGTTCGGACAGAACAACTCCTGACAGAACCACAGGCGTGATAATTGAAGAGTACATATTCAGCCCTGAATCACTTTGAATAAAGAAGATCAAGCCTATTGCCACGCCGGCCTGGGGCATAAGGGCAAGACCCAGAAATTTGCGAACCGCAAAAGGAGCAGCTGCAAGCCGTGAACCGACATTTGCCCCGATGATTTTTCCAAGTGCTCTGAGTATAAAATAGGTAAGGCCGATCCAGCCGGCTATTGCCAGTGAAGAAACGTGCAAATGAGCTCCTGCCAGGGTAAAAAAAAGGACCAGTAGCGGTGGGTCAAATGCGTTAAGAGTCCTGAACACTCGAACATCACGGCGATCGCGATTAATAATTATAAATCCTGCTGCCATGCCGGCAAGCAAAGGCGAAAAATGAAAAGCCCTGGCAATTTCTCCGCATAAAAGTAACAAGGCCAGCCCTACTGTAAGCATTTCTCCTCGGCTTTTTACTTTTTTAACTGTCAGGTCGATAAGAAAACCGGTTATTACCCCGGAAAGTAAAGAAAGAAATATTTCACCAATACTCGCAACTATTGCACCAGCAAGTGAACCAGCTCCACTCAGGACATGATGCGCAACCGTAATTGCAATTCCGAAAAAAATAATCGCCAGCCCGTCATCAACAGCTACGACCGCCATCAAGGTGGATGTCAATGGGCCGACTGCTTTTAACTCCCGCATTACATGAAGTGTGGCTGCTGGTGCTGTGGCAACTGATACCGCTCCCAGCAGCAGAGCAAGAACAACAAGATCGCTCATTGCCCATTCCGGATTTCCGGCAAATGTGGCACACGCAACAAAAAAACTGCCGACGCCGACAAATAGAAATGCACTTGATGTTTCACAAAGTCCGATTAGCCCTATGCTTTTAAATAAGTATTTGAGACGTCTTACTTCCAGATGCTCGCCGATACCAAAAGCAATTAGCATCAGGGCGATCTGTGTAAAGTGCTCAAGCCTGTTTCCCATGGCCTCGTTTGTAATCAAACCGATTCCCGAAGGCCCCAGTAAAAGACCTGCGAAAATGTAGCCTGTAACAGAAGGAAGCCGGATGAGCTGTCCAAGCCTTGCAACTAAGAAACCGGCAACAAGCAAAATTGCCAGCATAAATGTTACATCTTGAAAAGGTTCAATGCTCAAGATATTTACCAACTATGGATTATGGAAGGGTTCGCGAAGTTATTTTTGCAGTTTAGGAACGTGGTCGAAATAACTTGAACAAATATGCATCCCGGCTTCAGGGCACCTTTGTCCGGT
>JASFBJ010000269.1 GCA_030149585.1 Desulfobacterales bacterium
ATGGCCTGAAGCTGTGATGCATAGTTGAGGAAGTTAATTCGTCCTCGTTCCTAAGTTTATTAAATACAAAATAACCTCATTTTATATGGCAGGCAGGTGAAAAATGACTCAATTTAATTTTAAAGAGATGTTCCCCCTATCGGAAGATACCACCCAATATCGTCTTTTAACAAAGGATCATATTTCCCTTTCTTCTTTTGAAGGTAATTCGATCCTTAAAGTCGAACCAGATGGTTTGACTTATTTGACGGAGCAGGCCCTAACTGATGTTTCCCACCTGCTGCGGGCATCTCATCTAAAACTTTTAGCCAAAATTCCAGGTGATCCTCAAAGCTCGGCCAATGATCGTTTCGTAGCTATGGAGATGCTTAAAAATGCCGTAATTTCCGCAGAGGGTGAATTCCCAATGTGTCAGGATACAGGAACAGCTATTATCATGGGCAAAAAGGGAGAAAGTGTCTGGACAGGCAATGACGATGAAAAAGCTATATCGCTGGGTGTCTTTAATGCTTATCAAAATAATAATTTGCGTTACTCTCAAAATGCTCCGCTTACCATGTTTGAAGAGGTGAACACCGGCACTAACCTGCCTGCCCAGATTGAAATTTATGCGACTCAGGGCGATGAGTATAAATTTTTATTTATGTGCAAGGGTGGAGGTTCTGCCAATAAAACCTATCTTTATCAGGAAACAAAAGCAGTTCTTTCTCCTGAAAACCTGGTTAATTTTCTGACAGCTAAAATGAAAACTCTTGGCACCGCAGCCTGCCCCCCGTATCATCTGGCCTTTGCGGTTGGCGGAACTTCAGCGGAATTTAATCTAAAAACCGTAAAACTGGCTTCAGCTGGATATCTTGATCACCTGCCAACTAAAGGCAGCAAATCAGGCCATGCATTTCGTGATCTTGAAATGGAAAAAGAGTTACTTGCCATATCCCGCTCCTTAGGTATTGGCGCCCAGTTTGGCGGAAAATATTTTTGTCATGATATAAGGGTTATCCGCATGCCTCGGCACGGGGCTTCATGTCCAATCGGAATCGGGGTTAGCTGCAGTGCTGACCGAAATATAAAGGCCAAAATTACTAAACAGGGAATATTTCTGGAACAACTGGAGACTGAACCTGCTAAATATCTGCCTGAAATTGAACCTGATGAGGAAAAAGCCATTTCACTGAATTTAGATCAACCAATGGCTAAAATACGTTCTATCTTAAGTCAATATCCGGTTGCCACCCGTTTGATGCTAACCGGCAAAATTATTGTTGCCAGGGACATTGCGCATGCCAAACTAAAAGAACGGCTGGATAGCGGAAAGGGCCTGCCGGATTATCTTAAAAATCATATTATTTACTATGCAGGACCTGCCAAAACCCCCAAAGGCTATGCATCAGGCTCATTTGGCCCGACGACTGCCGGCCGGATGGATCCCTATGTCCCTGAATTTCAAAAGCATGGTGCTTCGCTGGTCATGCTTGCCAAGGGGAACCGCTCAAAGATCGTTACTGAAAGCTGTAAACAATATGGTGGTTTTTATTTGGGGTCCATTGGAGGACCCGCTGCCGGGCTGGGAAAAGAGTGCATTACCAATGTAGAAATTTTGGAATATTCCGAACTTGGAATGGAAGCTGTTTTTTTGATTACAGTAAAAGATTTTCCAGCGTTTATTATAGTGGATGATAAAGGTAATGATTTTTTTGACGGTTTGCTGGAATAGGCTGGAATTTAATGATTTCATGAGATGATCCACGGAATTATAGTCAGCCTGATCATCAACCAGTTGGTTTTGATGCTTTTGCATTCAGTCTGGCTGCGTTACGAAAGTTCGGAATATGCTTGTGATGTTCCTGCACTTTCGCGCCTTGCCAGCCTGGCGCCTCAATACTTAAAATTGCCAACTTATTTTTGTGCGAACCCTAAATAATATCATGCAAAAGTCCAAATGGTAATTTTATTTTAAAGCGGACCGGATTTAGCCTGCCATGCGCCGTTTTTATTAATCAATCGTGATATATCTCCTGAATAAAACGGGATTTTATAGTTCTGGAGCGAATATTCAGGGTCATTGGGAAATATGGCAAGCTGTTTTTTGGCTGAATTAAACAACTCAGGTAAAATTATTGGAATCCGGCTGGAGTTTAATGATTTCATGAGATGATCCACGCAATTATACTCAGCCAGTTCCAGAAGAGTTTTAAATGTGGGTGGCATAAGGGGCAAATTCTTGGCCTGATGACGTTTAAGTGCCTCTGATGGTGAAATCCAGAGCGATTCAGTAAGCTCAATTCTATCATGGCTCGCCTTCTGGTTATCAGAAAGCTTTGCAATAAAAAAAATAGTGTCAAACCTCACTGGTTTTTCAATAGGCGTAATCCAGCGTGAATATGGCAAAAGAAGCTCAAAATTAAATTTAAGATTATGCTTGAGTGCCAGATCTTTAAATGAGATAAAACCGCTGTGTAATTGGGTTCGATATTTTGCTGGATCAGTTTGTAAAAGCAATTCTAAGCCACTTATTTGTTCATTTTTTTTTGCCAATCCAGGCAGGATTCCAACCTCTTCATAGGTTTCTCTTATTGCTGCAAAATAAAATCCAAGACTTTTGCTTAGAAAAAGATCTGATTCCCCTAATTTTTGGCATAAATCCTCTTTTGATGAACCTGGAGCCAGTTTCTCCAAATCAGGATCACAGTCATCTTTTTCCAGTTTTCCACCTGGAAAGACATATACATCGGGCATAAAAGACTGATTTTGATGACGACGAACCAATAAGACCTGAATTGATTCTTTGGGATGGGAGCGAACCAGAATTACTGTGGAAGCGTCAAAAGGTTTTTTCGCCTCATTTTTTTTCAGGGTCATGGTTTTACTCTTTCTTTCGGGTAGCTGCTTTATATTCAGCTGTTTGTTGTTTAATAATATTTACAAGATTCGGTTTATCAAGATTCTCTTCAATGAGCCTTTCAAATGCACTGCCGATTACTACTCCGTCTGCTGTTTTTGCAGTAGCTGCCACCTGCTCGGCTGTGGAAATGCCGAATCCAACGCAAATTGGAAGATCCGTCACTGCCCTTAAAGATTCGGTATTGATATTGACGGCAGACGTGTTAAGGCCCTGGCTGCCGGTAACTCCGGTTTTAGAGACCAGGTAGAGAAAACCTGAAGCTGTTTTAGCAATTTTTGACATCCGCTCTTTGGGCGTTGTAGGCGCTATCAGACGAATCAGATCAAGCTGAGTATCTGGCCAGGCACCGGTCATTTCATCTGATTCTTCAGGCGGCAGATCTACCACCAGCACACCATCAACCCCGCCGGCTATGGCCTGCTTATGAAATTCGTTTATCCCAAGGGCATGGATAGGGTTATAATAGGTGAAAATAATAATGGGAATTGCGGTTTTTTTTCTTAGCCGACCAGCTAAATTTAAAACAGCATTTAAATTTACCCCATGAGCCAGTGCTCTTGCTGATGAACGTTGAATTACGGGGCCGTCTGCAGTGGGATCGGAAAATGGAACCCCCAGCTCCAGGATATCCATTCCAGCTTCACACATGGCTGTAATAATTTTTTCAGATCTTATCAGATCAGGGTCACCAGCTGTGACAAATCCCACAAGGGCTTTTTCTTTCCGCTTTTGCAGTGCTTTAAAGGTGTTGGCAATACGATTCATATGATATAAAACTCCAGTTAAAAAGCTGTTAATCTTATTTTTGAGAAAAAACGATTTCCAGATCCTTATCCCCGCGCCCTGAAAGATTAACCAGAATAATCTCCTGCTTCGATCTCTTTGGGGCTTCTGAAATAGCCCAGGCCATGGCATGAGAGCTTTCTAAGGCAGGAATAATTCCTTCAAGTTTACAAAGAGTGTGAAAGGCGTTTAGGGCCTGTTGATCAGTGACGGCCACATAGCGGGCCTGTTTTAAATCTTTAAGCAAGGCGTGCTCAGGACCAACGCCCGGATAATCCAGACCAGCTGAAATCGAATGGGCCTCTTTTATCTGGCCATTTTCATCCTGCAAAAGATAAGACTTTGAACCATGCAAAACTCCCACTGTACCGGCTGTAAGAGTTGCTGCATGCAGGCCGGTTTCGATTCCGCGGCCGGCAGCTTCAACACCTATAAATTTCAAAGGGTCTTGCAGAAAAGCGTTAAATAGCCCCATGGCATTGCTTCCGCCACCAACACAGGCTACCAGCAGATCAGGGAGTCGCCCTGTCATTTCAAGTATCTGTTCACGGGCTTCCATACCGATAATATGTTGAAAATCACGAACCATCAAGGGATAGGGATGGGGCCCGGCCACGGAACCAATAACATAAAAGGTATCCCTGACCGCTTCCACCCAAAAACGCATTGCCTCATTCATCGCGTCTTTAAGAGTTCCTGTTCCGGAATCCACTGGAAGCACTTTGGCTCCCAAAAGTTCCATGCGTTTGACATTTGCAGCCTGACGCGAAATATCTTCTACTCCCATAAAGATTCGACATTCCATACCAAATAATGCTGCTACCGTGGCTGTTGCCACTCCATGCTGACCAGCTCCTGTTTCGGCAATCAGCTTTTTTTTGCCCATCCATTTGGCAAGCAGTGCCTGGCCCACAGTGTTATTGATTTTATGAGCCCCGGTATGGGCAAGGTCCTCTCTTTTAAGATAGATAGCTGCTCCATTTAGATGCTTGCTAAGTCGCTCTGCATGAAAAATGGGAGTGGGCCTGCCCACATAGTTTTTCAGCAAAGAGGTTAATTCATTTTTAAACTCGGGTTTTGGTGTGATTTGTTTATATGCTGTTTCAAGCTCCAGAATTGCCGGCATCAGGGTCTCTGCGATATAACGTCCACCATAGGGGCCAAAATGACCATATTCATCCGGATATTGGCCCGGCATTATTTTATCAGGGTTCAA
>JASFBJ010000520.1 GCA_030149585.1 Desulfobacterales bacterium
TGTTAAAGGGGTCCAATCCAGTATGGTACATAAGTGTTGAGTATGTAGAAGGAGTCGGCGTAAAAATCTGAACCTGCTCAGGATGTGTTTTGAGCTTTTCATGGATGAATTTTTTCAATTTCATCATATCAGTCACTGTGCAGCCGGGATGAGCCGCAATAAAATAATAGGTTAAAAACAATTTTTTATCTGATTTTTTTGTTAATCTGTCAAAGGCTTTTTTAAATTCCCAAAGAGATTTATTGCCGGACTTTCCCATAAGGCGGCAAATATTATCTTCTGTGTGCTCAGGTGCAATTTTAAGCTGGCCGGAGACATGGTGTGAAATGATCTCTTTTAAATATTTATAGCCGTTTTTTTTGTCCGCAAAAATAAGATCGTATCGAATTCCAGATGCTGTAAATACGTGTTTTATGCCTTTAATGCGTCTTAATTTTTTCAACAAATTTATAAGACCTGAATGGTTTGGTTTCAAACTTGGGCAGACTTCAGGATAAAGACATCTTTTTTCCGCACAACTGCCTGTTTTCAGCTTTTTTTTGCATTCAAAACCATACATATTTGCGGTTGGACCACCAGCGTCCGATATTATTCCTTTAAAATCGGGCATCCTTGAAATAAGTTGAGCCTCTTTCAGGATCGATTTTTCGCTTCGCCAACTAACTGTTCGGCCCTGATGTACGGAAATAGCGCAAAAATTGCATTCTCCATAGCACCCACGGTGGATGGGAATGGAAAATTTTATTATATCAAGCGCTTTAACATTACCAAATTTCTTATAATACGGATGCAGGTCTCTTTTATAGCCAAAGTCATGGATGACATCCAGCTCAGCACCGCCAAGATAATGCTGTGGCGGGTTTTGTACAAGATATCGCGAATCATGTTTCTGGCAGAGTCCTTTGGCGGTAAGAGGATCATTATTTTGAGAAAAGCTGTGAAACATTTCGATAAATTTGCCGGAATCGGATTTTACCTCGTCAAAAGCAGGCAGTTCAATATAAGTCTCTTTTTTTTCTTTTGAAATATAACAAAGACCTGATATATTTTCTGCTGAGCTGTTACTGGCCAAAGCTTTTGCAAGTTCAATAATTGTTTTTTCACCCATTCCATAAACAAGAAAATCAGCTTTTGCATCAAAAAGCACAGACTTTCTGATTGCGTTTGACCAGAAATCGTAGTGACAGATGCGTCTCAGGCTGGCTTCGATCCCACCTATTATAATTGGAACCGTGTTTTTAAAATATTGTTTTATTAGATTTGTGTAGTTAATAACTGCCCGGTCAGGTCTTTTGTTATTAATGCCGCCCGGGGTATAGTTATCTTTCTTTCTTCTTTTTTTTGAGGCAGTATAGTTTGCCACAAGCGAGTCAACACAGCCGGCTGATACTCCCCAGAAAAGCTTTGGTTCACCCAGCCTTTTAATATCTTCGCCTGAGTGAATATCCGGCTGAGCAATAATCGCTGTACGGAAACCAGCGCTTAGAAGGACTCTCCCAATTACGGCAATACCAATATACGGGCTGTC
>JASFBJ010000521.1 GCA_030149585.1 Desulfobacterales bacterium
GATGTTTCCGGTGGTAGCCATTGTTGGTCCCAGGCAATGCGGCAAATCCACCCTGGTGAAACAATTGCGGCCCGACTGGAGATATTATGACCTTGAGAGCCCTGATGATTACCAGCTTATATCAAGTGATCCTGTTGCTTTTTTTGCGCTTAATTCCGAAAATGTAATCATTGATGAGGCGCAGCAGTATCCTGATCTTTTCAGAGTTCTCAGAGGGGTGATTGATAGTAACCGGAAAAAAAAGGGACGGTTTATATTAACCGGATCAAGCTCTCCGGACATTGTAAAAGGGATAACCGAGAGTCTTGCCGGACGCATTGCAACTGTGGAGATGTGGCCGTTTAAACAGAATGAATACTATGAAACAGGGCTTCCTGACATATTTGATCTGCTGGCAACAGCCAGCACTGTAAAACCGGATGATTTTCTACAGGCCGGCGCCTCGCAGCGCCTGGATCAGACCATGCACGTCTGGTTCAAGGGGGGATTTCCCGAACCGCTCATTGAAAGTGAGAAAAATCCGGATTTTCACCTCCAGTGGATGGAAAATTATATAATGAACTATGTCGGCAGAGACATACGGATGCTCTTTCCCCGTCTTAATATTCATAGTTTCAGAAGATTTCTCACCCTGCTTGCCCAGTTTTCAGGTCATCAGCTTAATATGAGCGACATGGCAAGATCCCTTGAAATCAGTGTTTCAACGATCAAAGATTATCTTGATATCATTCACCATACATTTTTATGGAGAAATCTTGAGCCTTATACTAAAAATTCGTTAAAAAAAGTGCAAAAAGCCAAAAAAGGATTCTTTAGAGACCAGGGGTTATTACACTATTTTCTGAAAATCAATGATCTGGATTCCCTGCTCATTCATCCGGTAGCAGGGTTCTCTTTTGAAAGCTTTGTTATTGAAGAAATCATACGGGGATTACAAGCTACAATGGCCACTCAGATGGAGTTTAATTATTATCGGACAATCGACAAATCCGAGGTAGATCTTGTCATAGACGGCAGCTTTGGCCTGATTCCCATAGAAATCAAGCTCAATTCCACAGTGAATCAAACAGCATTGCGCGGCCTGAAAAATTTTATTGCCGACACAAAGACAAATTATGGAATTCTGATTAACAGAGGAAAAAGGATCGAACTTATCAGTGATAAAATTATCCAGATACCTGTAAATTATACCTGAACCGAACGTTTTTTTTTCCAATATGCCTTGATCTAATTCAAGGGCAGGGGCAGAATCCATTTCTGCCCTTGTGTCATTTTTGCCGGATATGGGCAGGGCGGATATGGAATCCGCCCCTACAGATCCCTGAAAACATCAGGCTGCGAAATCATTTTTCTTAACACCTTACTGCAAAAACTATTTAAACTCTCATCGGATTGCATAGCCCTGATGGCAATGGCTTTATGCAATTCACTATCTATTCGCAGCTGAAATTTGCCTGAATATTTTTTTTTAGTCATATTTGAAGGCAGCGGCCTGTTATCTTCTTTGTAGATTTCAATCCACTCTT
>JASFBJ010000064.1 GCA_030149585.1 Desulfobacterales bacterium
AAGATGGCCTGAAGCTGTGATGCATAGTTGAGGAAGTTAATTCGTCCTCGTTCCTAAGGCTTTAGGCGCGGCATAAAGTCTTCTATCTTTTTCTGAGTAAAGGGAGTATACTAAAATTATTTTTCGTTCTATTGAATGATCGTATTGGAATATTTTGTTGATAATATCATTGACGTACTTAAATAGGATTATGATGAATAAGGTTATTTTTTTGGACAGGGATGGGGTTATCAATCAGGAATCTTTAGAGTATATTAAAACCAGGGCTGAATTTAAATTTATTCCAGGCAGCCTAAAGGCTATATGCCGTTTGAGCCAGGAGGGGTTTAATATTATTATTATTACCAATCAATCTGTTATCGGACGTAAAATGGTAACCCCCGAGGGACTTTTGCAAATCCACGCCAAACTGAAATACCAGGTCAAAAAGGGAGGTGGGTGCATCAAAGATATTTTTTATTGTCCCCATCTGCCCCAGGATCAATGCAACTGCCGAAAACCCGAGCCTGGTTTAATTTTTCAAGCTAAAAAAAAATATAATATTAATCTTAGCCGCGCTATCATGGTGGGAGACAGCGCCAAAGATATCCAATGCGCCTTAAATGCCGGCTGCGGTGCCACTATTCTTGTTCAAACCGGTAATGGCAAAAAAGCCCTAAAGGAACTGGCCGCCAATGATATTTCCCCTGATCATCTGGCCCTGAATCTTAAGCAGGCTGTACCCTGGATAATAAAAAATGCAGGGAAAATCGTTTAACCTTATGCAAAACACTACCCTTAAAGGCCGGTTAGAGCATATAACCTTCCATAACCAGGAAAATTTTTATACAATTGCCAGATTGCGAATCTTTGAAAATAAAAGTCTGGTAACTATTCTGGGTTATATCCCCGACCCTTGTCCTGGAGAAACCATAAAAATTGAAGGAGTCTGGGAAACTCACCCCCGTTTTGGCGAGCAACTGCGCTTTGACTCTTATGAAATAATTTTGCCGGCAACAAATAAAGGGATCAAAAACTACCTGGCCAAAGGCTTTGTTAAAGGGCTGGGCCCTGTAACAGCTGATCGCGTGATCAATCATTTTCAGGATAAAACCCTTGAAATAATAGAAAAACATCCGGAAAGATTAACCGAGGTTAAAGGAATCGGCAAGATTATTGCTCAAAATATTGCCGATTCCTGGCGTTCTTCGCATGCCATGCGGGATTTAACGCAGTTTTTAAAAAAACATGGTCTTAAGGAAACTTATGGCGCCAGAATATACCGCGAATATGGCGAAAATGCCGTTGAGGTGCTGACTAAAAATCCTTACCAGATCGCCACTGATATTTCCGGGTTTGGGTTTTATATAGCTGATACTCTGGCCCAAAGCATGAATATTGAACTGGATCAGTCTTTAAGAGTTAAGGCCTGTATTTTACATTTGGTGGAAAGGGGCAGTGCAGATGGTCATGTTTTCATAGACGTTGAACAGCTAAAGCAGCTCTGTGAATCACTTTTTCAAATAGATATTGAGGAATCTGAAAAGGGTATTAATGAACTTATAGAAGAAAATGAACTTATAATGGAGGACCTGCAAGATGGCCCTGGAACCTGCGCAATCTATACTAAAGAGCTTTATGAGGCTGAAATTGAAATTGCCGGACGCATAAATGCACTGTTAACAGTACCTTTGCCTGCCTCCAGGGTCTCAGAAGAAGTGATTACAAAAGAGGTCTTGCAGCAACTGGCAATAAAACTTTCAGATGAACAAGGCGAGGTGCTTGAAGGTATTTTTGCCCATAGAGCTGCTGTGATTACCGGTGGCCCCGGCACTGGGAAAACTACACTTATCAGATCAATTGCCGCTGTTTTCAATGCCCTTGGTAAAAAAATTCTGCTGGCTGCTCCAACTGGACGGGCTGCCCGAAGACTGGCTGAAATAACCAGTAGAAAAGCAGCAACCATTCATAAATTACTTGGATATAATTTAGCTCAAAACAGGTTTGAAAAAGATCAGGATGATCCACTTCAGGCTGATGCCGTGATTATTGATGAAGCATCAATGGTGGATATTTCCTTGATGAGGCATCTTTTGAGAGCTGTTCCAATGACAGCCCACATTATTTTAGTAGGAGATGTGTTTCAACTGCCCTCGGTTGGGCCCGGCAATGTATTGGCGGATATTATCAATTCACAAATAATTCAAACCTATGAATTGACCACTATTTTTCGTCAGGCACAAGAGAGCCGGATTATTATTAATGCCCACAGGGTAAGAGATGGCCGTGCTCTGGATTTTTCATCTAAAACATCTGAGACCGAACTTTCTGATTTTTATTTTATTGAGCAAAAGCAACCTGAAACCATTGTTAAAACTATTGCCGGATTATATCGTAAAGAAATACCTCAAAAATTTAATTTAGACAGGGTTCAGGATATTCAGGTGTTAACTCCAATGCATAAGGGCCTTGTTGGAACTTTTAATTTAAACAGGGTGCTTCAGCAACAATTAAATCCTTTGCCTGTTTTGCTTGAAACATCAGGAGGCGGATTCAAGATTAATGATAAGGTTATGCAGCTAAAAAATAACTATAAAAAAACAATCTTTAACGGAGAGATTGGAAACATCAAGTCTATTGACGCAAAGGCCGGATCTTTGGAGGTGGATTTTGATGGTCGGATGGTAGCCTATGAATCAGGTGAACTGGATGAGCTTTCGCTGGCCTATGCCATCACCATCCATAAATCTCAGGGTTCTGAATATCCGGCGGTAATTGTGCCCTTAATTACCCAGCATTATGTGATGCTGCAAAGAAATTTGCTTTACACGGCTTTAACCCGCGGGAAAAAACTGGTAATTTTAATCGGCACTAAAAAGGCTATAACCATAGCCTTGCATAATGATAAACCCCGGCAGCGGCTTTCATATTTATTAAATCGTTTAAGGAACCAGTGATGAAAAAAAAATTGCCATCTAAAGTAACATTGGTGGAAGTCGGCCCAAGAGACGGGTTCCAGTTTGAAAAAAAAATTATGCCAACGGCACTTAAAAAAGAGATCATTCTGGGGCTTATAAAAGCTGGATTAAAAAATATCCAGGTAACCTCTTTTGTACATCCCACAAAAGTTCCTCAAATGGCAGATGCCGAGTCCCTTATGGCATGCCTTCCCAAATACGAAGATGTGAATTATAGCGCGCTGGTTTTAAATACTAAAGGTATTGAAAGGGCCCATGCCGCTAAAGTGAAAACAGTGGAAATTTCCATTTCAGCCAGTGATACCCACAGTCGCAAAAATGCCGGGGTTTCGTTTGAAAAAGCTCTTGCTCAGAGCCGCCGGATGATTTTAAAGGCCAAGCAAAATAAAATGAAAATTAGAGCCGGGCTTCAATGTGCTTTTGGATGTGCCTATGAGGGGCCCATTGCCCCAGAGCGGGTTATTAAGGTGTTTACAGAATTTTTAAGCCTGGGCTGCGATATGCTGGCTTTAGCCGATACAACCGGAATGGCTGATCCAAACGCTGTGAAAAAGCATATAACTCAACTTTTAAAGATTAGCGGCAATGTGCCCATTGCCCTTCATTTCCATGATACCAGGGGCCTTGGTCTGGTTAATCTTATGGCTGCCCTTGAATGCGGTATTAGCCATTTTGATACTGCTTTAGCTGGAATGGGGGGTTGCCCATTTGTTCCAAAAGCGTCCGGCAATATTTCAACCGAAGATACAGTCTTCTTGCTTAAATCATTAGAAATTGAAACTGGAATTGATATTTTACAAGTCAGCGCCTGTTCAAAAAAGGTAGAGCAGTTCTTTGCTAAAACTTTTCCCGGCAAATTGCACCAAATTATTTAATACCTGAAAAAATCAGTAATTTTCAATAACTTACTCTTTCCAAAACAAAATCCTGTTATATTATTGATCCAATCTTTTTTTCAAAAAATAATTATTTTATTTTTTTTATAAAGTTTTCCCAAAAAGTGTCGATATTAAAAATAGCTTATTATTTTTTCCATATGGCTATTAAATTTCTAACCTTAAAATTGCATGAAAGTTTCGAATGAAGCCTCAAACCAAAGCAACCATATTATTTGTGGATGATGAAGAAGATATTATAGATGTCATAACCCAATATTTCGGCAATAAAGACTACCGTGTTTTATCAGCTCAAAATGGTATTGAAGCAATAAAAATTCTGGCAAAGGAAAAGGTGGACTGCTGCTTTACTGATATAAATATGCCGGAAATGGATGGCCTGGAGCTGGCTGAAAAAATTCGCAAAATTGATAACACTATTCCTGTGATTATTATGACCGGCAACCCCTCCCTTGAGAATTCCATTCAGACATTAAAAAACGGAGTGGTTGATTATTTAATAAAGCCAGTGAATTTGAAGTATATGGAGGCCTGTGTTCAACGAGTTTTGAGAGAGAGGGACCTGTTTGTCAAAAATATTCTACTAACCAGAGAGGTTGAAGGAAAGCGTAAACTTGAAAGATTAAACAGAGAACTGACTCATAAAATGGATGAAGTTAATATGTTAAACCGGATCATGTCTGACTTTACATCTATTGGCACCAGTTCAGATGTTTATAAGAAAGTAACCGATCTTTCCTGTGAATTAACCAGGGCAAACCATGCCCGTTTTTTTGTAATCGCTGAAAACTCAGCGCTTTTTGAGGTAGCTGCATCCATATCAAACGGCGGTTTACAAAGTGGTAAAGCAAAAGGGTCTGCGTTATTAGATGATCATGCAGTGCAAGCCGGCAAGATCAGTAGTTCTTTTGAAAAATTAATTCTCTCTTATCTTCATGATCAAAGGCCTTTGTTGATAGCAAATGGCTGTGAAAATCAGGGCTTAACTGAAAAAATTCGTTCATTTATGATGGTCCCTTTAAGTATCAGGAATAAAATTTTTGGAGTTTTAGCAGTTTGGAGAACTGCAAGAGAGCATCGGTTCAGTGAAAAAGACCTGTATTATCTTTCCTTTATGGCCAATAAAGCTGCCTATGTAATTGAAAATTTAGCATTATATGAGAATATCTATGAAAATCTATTTTCGACTCTCTATGCCTTTGTCAAGGCCATTGAAGCCAAAGATCCTTATACCAAGCAACATTCAACCAGGGTTACTGAAATTTCAATAGCCATAAGTCAGGAGATGGGCTGCTCGCCTGAAGAGCAGGATATTCTTAATGTGGCCGGACGGCTGCACGATATTGGGAAAATTGGTATTCGTGATGAAATTTTACTTAAACCAGGCAAATTAGACCAAAAAGAGTATGAAATTATTAAAAGGCATCCTGCCATAGGTGCTGAAATAATAGCTCAACTTGGTTTATGGAACCGCGAAAAAGAGATCATCCGGAGCCATCACGAACGCTTTGACGGCAAGGGCTACCCTGATGGGATTCACGGGGAGCAGATCCCGCTTTTGGCCCGAATTCTGTCTGTGGCCGATGTCTACGATGCCATTGCGTCTGATCGTGCCTATCGCAAGAAGATGGAAGAATCCAGAATATTAAAAATCATGTATGAAGGAGCAGGAAATCAATTTGACCCTGATGTAATCAAGGCCTTTCGCAAGCTTTATAATAACGGCGTGATAATAAAAATTTCCCAAACATCTCAATAGATACTGCTACCTGGAATTTCGCAAAAGCAGATGATGCATTTAAGCAGTATGAATAAAAGGAATTATCTTCCCCCTGTCAGTTAAGAGAATCAGACTGTCATTCTTTTCTGACAACGCTACCTTTCCACTGCCATGCCCGGCCAGTTCAGGGTAAGTACTCCTTAGTTTTGGAAAATCAAAAGATTCCAGACTTTTTTTCAGCATTTCAATTTGCGTTTCAATAAGACCTTTATTTTCTTTGGATTTAAAATATTGAGATATTAATTTATTATAAAGCCTTCTGGTAGCGGTTTCCAAACAGTGCTGACTACAGTCAAGATTAATTTGCATAATACTGATTATTCCATTTTTGATAAATGAATGGAAATAATTGGGGCTTTCAAATAGGAATTTAAAATATACCCTGAAAAAGGTTATACATGCCAGACAGGGCCTTCCTTTTTAGCATATATAATTTTTTCAAAGAAATAAACAAATTAAATCCACTAATTAGTGTTTGAACGAAAAGTCGTTGAGATGCCGCAATTATGTATTTCAGCGAATTGCCGAAAGACCAAGGATTTCTCTGGCGATAATCAGTTGCTGAATCTGGGTGGTGCCGTCCAAAAAAGTAAAACAGCGGGCGTCTCTGAAATATCTTTCTAATGGGTACTCTTCGGCCAGACCGTAAGCACCGTGAACCTGAAGGGCTTTGGACGTCACCCTGACAGCCATCTCGCTGGAATATGCTTTGGCCATTGAAGATTCCTTACGGCAAAGTTCTCCTTCATCCAGAAGGGACAGGGCTCGAAAAGACAGCAATTCGGCAGCATCGACCTCCATTGCCATTTCCGCTATCAACTGTTGAACCATCTGAAATTTTCCAATTTGTTTACCAAACTGTACTCTTTTTTTCGCATGTGCGATGGCTGCTTCAAGAGCGGCTTCAGCAATACCTACAGCGGCAATTGCGGCATTACAGCGGGCAAAGGTTAAAGATTTCTGGGTATGTTTGAAGCCCTGCCCGGCCGGCCAGACAATATTTTCCGCAGGCACTTTGCAGTCTGTGAAAACAAGTTCGGAGGTTGGAAAAGAACGAACACCTATTTTATGTATTTCAGAAGCTTTAAAAGGAGACATGTCCTTTTCTACCAGAATTTGGCCAATGGCGCCCTCATCATTTTCATCAGATGCGATAACAGCGGTTAACACCACATAATCAGCTATGGTGCCATTGCTGATCCACATTTTGGTGCCATTGATTATATAGTGATCCTTATTCAAAACAGCCCTGGTGGACATGCCCGAAGGATCTGAGCCCGCATCAGGTTCGGTAATGGCCAGGCAGGCAATCTTTTTTGCCTTTAAAAGATCAGGGAGACATTTTTTTTTAAGCATCTGATTTTCAGAATTATAAATAGCCGTGATTGCGCTGGAAGTAATACCGGTTATTCCGCCTAATGAACCATAGGCCTTTCTTAGTTCCTTAAAAATAATGCCCCACTCAACATGACTTAAACCTGGTCCCCCATCTTTTTCCGGTACCAGAGTACCGATGTATCCAAAGGGAATAAGGCCTTTAAGAAATTTAAGGGCATCTTTTTTGGACATGGCGCCTTTTTGGTCATATTCCGCTGCAATAGGGGTAATTTTATCTTTCATATATTCTTGAACCGCACTTTGCAGCATTTTTTGTTCTTTTGTAAATTTGAAATTCAATTTATTAACCTCATCTATTATTAATTTTTCCGGCTTTGTTAAACCCGGCATCAAGACACCACCTGCTCAAGCTTCAGTACTGTCATTAATAGGAACGGGGCAATCCAAGGCCAACCATCCCAATATAGTTTAGACACATTTCATTACTTATCGGAGCCAAAGTAAATAGTTTTGCTGCATGCAGTTGCCGGCCAACCTCATATTCTTCCATGACTCCATAGCCGCCCATAATGGAAACTGCTTTAGAGGCCACTTCAAAACTGACTGATGATGCATAATATTTGGCCATGGTTGCTTCCACATCGCAGCGTTTGCCTTTGGATTGCAGCCAGGCGGCTTTTTGCAAAAGGCCCTTGGCAGCCTCAATTTTGATCGCACATTTGGCCAAATAATGCTGAATTGCCTGAAATTGACCAATGGGTTTATCAAAGGCCTGACGGTCTTTGGCATATTGCACAACATAATCAAAAATTCCCTGGGCCAGGCCAATGGTCATGGCCGCCACCCCAATCCTTTCGTTATCAAGGGTTGATACCAGGTGATGCCAGCCCTTGCCTTCTTTGCCAAGCAGGTTGGATTTTGGCGTTTTTACATCATTAAAGAATACTTCGCAGGCTGTTACAGCAGGAATCGCGAGTTTTGGAATAGCCTGAATTTTGATGCCGGGGGTTTTGGCATCTACCAGCATAATTGTAATACCATCTGATTTTTTGTCTGGATTATCAGAAGTTCTGGCTACGGTGATAAAATAATCCGCAACATCAGCGCCGCTTATAAATGTTTTCTGGCCGTTGATAATATAGTGATCATCAGTGACCTCAGCTATAGTCTGCATAGAGCCTAAAATATCGGTTCCACCGCCTGGTTCCGTTAGTGCTAATGCAAATTTTAAACTGCCGTCGGCAAGTTTGGGCAAAAATTCCTGTTTTTGTTTTTCAGTACCATAAAAGCCGATTGATTTACCTCCAAAACAGATGCTAAGGAAAAAGCCGAATCCAACCGCAATGCTGCCCTTGCAGATCTCTTCAATAACCAGCACATAATCAAGTATATCACCGCCAGTTCCACCGTACTCCTCTGGAATTGCAATGCCCAAAAAACCATTTTCTGCAAGTTTTTGCCAAAGCTCTTCAGGAAATCTTTTTTCCTTGTCAAGAGCCAGTGTATATTCCGGAGTACACTCTTTTTTTATAAATTCAGCAATAGCGCTCTTAATCATTTTTTGTTGTTTGGAAAGCTCAAAATTCATTTATTTTTCTCCTGATTTTTTTGAATTCATTTAAAATTATTTAAGTCGTTTCTAAACAAACTCTTAGTAGCAGCGTGGTAAACCCAGACCAACCATACCAATATAATTAAGGCACATCTCATTGCTGATCGGTGCAAAGGTAAAGCCTTTGGCGATATGGAGATGACGGGCCACATCGTACTCTTCGGTGACCCCATAACCACCCATTACCGTGATTGCGGTTGATACAATATCAAAGCCCACTGTGGAGGCAAAATATTTGGCCATATTGGCCTCAATATCACAGCGTTTGCCGGCTGACTGTAACCAGGCGGCTTTATATAATAATCCGCGGGCGGCTTCCAGTTCAATAGCTCTTTCAGCCAGTTTATGCTGAATTGCCTGAAACTGGCCAATGGGTTTGCCAAAGGCCTTTCGTTCTTTGGCGTATTTGACTGCTATTTCCAAAATGCCGCTGGCCATTCCAGTAGCCATGGCAGCAACACCTATTCGTTCGTTGTTAAGGGTTGATACCAGCTGGTACCACCCCTGCCCCTCTTTTCCGAGTAATGTTGATTTGGGAGTTTTAACATTATCGTAAAAAACTTCACAGGCAGAAACTGAGCGCAGGGCAAGCTTGTCAATCGGTTTGACTATAATTCCCGGAGCCTTGGCATCAACAATTAAAACAGAAATTCCTTCAGCCTTTTTTTTGGGATTATCATCTGTGCGTAATACTGTGATAAAATAGTCGGCAACATCAGCGCCGCTGATAAATGTTTTCTGACCGTTAATAATGTAGTTATCTCCCTGTATTTTGGCACTGGTTTTCATTGCGCCTAAAATATCGGTTCCGCCACCTGGTTCAGTTAAAGAGAGAGCAAATTTGCATTTACCGGAGGCCAGTTTTGGTAAAAAGAATTTCTTTTGTTCTTCGGTTCCGTAAAAGCCTATTGATTTGCCGCCAAAACAAACGGTAAGGAAAAAGCCGAAACCAACGGCAATAGAGCCTTTGCTGATCGCCTCAATGGTTACAACATAATCGAGAATATCGCCTCCGCTACCGCCAAATTCTTCTGGAATTGAAATCCCCAGAAAGTCGTTTTCAGCCATTTTTTGCCAGAGTTCTTCTGGAAATTTTTTTTCAATATCAAGAGATCTTGAATATTCGGGCGTACATTCTTTTTTCATAAATTCCGCAATGGCATTTTTTATCATATTTTGCTGTTTTGATATTTCAAAATCCATAATTGCTCCTAATAATTATTTTTTAAAAAAAAACAAAGAAAGGTTATAATAATTTATGCTGGTTCAAGAACGAACATTAATTCATTATCTTTGGCAGGGGTTTCGTTTTCCAGTGAAATTTCTGATACTTTACCAGCAACTGGCGCTTTAACCTTTTGAAATACTTTCATTGTTTCTAAAAGTCCGAGAACTTGTTTTTTTTTAACCACATCGCCCACTTGTACGTATGGTGGGTCATCTGGAGAGGGGCTGCGGTAAAATATACCTGACATCGGAGCTCGAACTTCATATCTGTTTTTATCTGCACTCATAATTTTCTTCCTCCATTTATAATAATTATAGTAAAATAGAGCATCATCAATTAATGCTACAAAAGTAGTTTAGACTTTTAACGGTTCATGCTTTCTTGTTTCCATGCTGGATCATGGGAAAAAGATGAGAAGATCTTAAATGATAATTTTTTATTTTATGATACTTGTCGACAATTGTCAAGGCCATATTTTTAGCTATTTTAAAAATTAACCTTCTATAAAAGCCGTATTCTGAGTTTTGAAGATTGTAGCCGTTAACTTTAACATATTGATATAAAAATAATAACCGATAAAAACCGATTTGGTAAATATAAAATACCGTGATGTGAAAATTCATAAATTTCATTTTTATATTGACACTTGTCGACAATCCTAATAGTTAATTTTAAGTCTAAACGGAAAAATAAGTCTTGGAAGTAAAAGAAAGAAAGAAAGGAAAAGCTTATGAACAGACTACCGCTGGCAGGAGTACAAATTCTTGATTGTACGGCTCTTTTACCAGGGCCATATTGTACGATGATGCTGGCTGAACTGGGCGCTGACGTCATTAAGGTAGAGCGCGCCGGAGTTGGTGATTTTATGGGACAGATGTCCCCTGGATGCTATAAATATATGAACGGCAATAAAAGATTGCTGAGTTTGAATTTAAAAGAGCCTAAGGCAATTGAGATTATAAAAAAAATTGCCGCAAATTCAGCTGTTTTTGTAGAGGGCTTTAGGCCTGGAGTTGTTAAGCGCCTTGGAATTGATTTTGAGAGTTTAAAAGATGTTAACCCCCATATAATCTACTGCTCTATTTCAGGCTACGGCCAAACAGGGCCTAATCGCGATCTTCCCGGTCATGATATTAATTATCAAAGTATTGCCGGTCTTTTCAGCATTTCAGGTGATCCTGATCAAGGCCCTGTTTTTCCTTCCGGCATCCAGACCGCTGATATTGCAGGAAGCATGTATGCCGTAATTTCAATATTGGCGGCTTTGCAGCAACCTGGAGATACCCCGGCCCGGCTTTTAGATGTTTCACTTGCGAATAGTATGGCATCCTGGATGATGCCCCGTTTTATGGAGTTTATAGACCGCCGGCAGCCTCAAAAGGCCAAATTTATGGGACGCGGTCCGTATGGCATTTTTGAAACCTTGGATGACCGGTATTTAAGCCTGGGCGTTGTGGAAGATCATTTCTGGGTTAACCTGTGCAAATTACTAGGTTTTAAGGACTGGGCGAATGATAAATCTTTTAGGGGCTGGATAACCCGTAATGAAAGGCGCCATGAAATTACACCGCGTCTGGAGGCTGCTTTTAAGACCAAAGACCTTGAGTACTGGCTAAGTGCCTTGTCAGACGCTGATGTTCCAGCTTCAGCCGTTAGAGGATTTGATGACTGGATTCATGATAAGCAGTTTAAAGAAACCGGCTTCATTGCTCAAAATTCTGATGGAACCCTGGATGAGAATAATTTCAGAAGGTTTCCAGTTGATTTTGTTGAACCAGTTGATTTTATTAAAAAAGATGAGAAAAATAAGGAAGAAGCACCTTTTATTGGACGCGATAATGATGCAATTTTACAAAAGCTCGGTATATCTTTTACAGAGATTGCCGGGCTAAAGGCCAAAAAGGTTATTTAACCATGCTTTTTTGCTCTCATACCTGTTTTTTTATAGAAATAATAGATTGGATTTGAAATTTTAAGGAGGGATAAGAAGTGGATTTAGGAGTTAAAAATAAGACAGCCTTTATTACTGGCGGTGGGGAAGGAATTGGTGAATTGGCAGCCATGATAATGGCTCAGGACGGGGCCAATGTGGTAGTGGCTGACCGAGATCAGGCCGCAGTTGAAATGGTCGCTGACAAGGTTAAAGAACATGGGGTTAATAGCCTGGCCTTTTCTCTTGATGTGACCAAAGCAGATCAGGTTAACGAAGCAGTTCAAAAAACGGTTGAAGAGATGGGCCGCATTGATATGTTGATTCATATACCCGGAAGAGGGGAGCGCAAACCATTTGCCAAATCAGAAAGGGCGGATTGGGATTTTGCTCTGGATCTTAATTTGTTCGGAGTATTAAATTCCGCTAAAGCCGTACTGGATCAAATGATTAATCAAAAATCCGGATCAATGGCTTTTACGGTTTCAGATGCCGGCAAGGTTGGCGAACTCAATAATCCCATATACTCGGCAGCAAAGGGAGGTGTAATTGCCTTTAGTAAATCCCTGGCTCGGGAGATGGGGCGTTATAATATCCGGGCCAATTGTGTTGCTCTTTCAGCAATGAATACTCCTGGAGGGCTTAAATTGCGTCAGGTTTTTGCTGACCGATATAAATCAACAGTTGAGTCCATCGAGAAAAAGATTCTTGCTAATTATGCCATTCGTCGTTTTGGTGAACCCCAGGATGCAGCAAATGCCCTGTGTTTTCTGGTTTCCGAGCGAGCTTCCTGGATCACCGGGCAGGCTTTAAGCGTTAATGGCGGATTCAGTATGGTTTAAAGGAGACCTTTGCTCATGTCCTATGAAATGATTCTTTATGATAAAACAGACGGCATTGCCACTATCACCTTTAATCGCTTAAGTAAACGAAACGCGATTTCTGTTCAAATGCGTGATGAAATTATTAGTGCTCTTGAAGATTCAGCAGAAGATGAAACAATCAGGGTAATAATAATTACAGGTGGTAATGAAATTTTTTGTGCCGGCGCGGATATTAAATCCCCACCCACCCCCAAAACCATGTGGGATAAAAGTTCACCAAAACGAACCTATAGCTATTATCATTTGATAGAGGATATAGGTAAACCTGTGATTGCCGCAATTGCCGGGTACTGCCTTGGCGGAGGCCTTGAGATGGCCAGCACCTGTGATATAAGAATTGCAGCGGATAATGCGCTTTTAGGTGATGCCCATGCTAAAATCGGACTTATCGGCGGCGGGGGTTCAACCCAGCGGATAACCCGACTGATTGGAGTAGCCAAAGCAAAGGAATTGATTTTCAGCGGTGAACCAATAGTCGCTATTGAGGCGGAAAAAATCGGTCTGGTAAATAAAGTTGTTCCGACTGCTGATTTGCAAAATGAAGCTTTAAAGCTGGCAAGGTTGTATAAGGCACGTTCTCCAATGGTATTAAAATTATCGAAATATGCGATAGATGCGGCTGCTGAGATGAATCTGGCTCAAGGACTCGATTATGAAGCCAAATGTGCCACTATTATAACAATGACCGAAGATTATAAGGAAGGGCGTCAGGCCTTTCTGGAAAAACGCAAACCGGTTTTTACCGGCAAATAAGGGTTACGGAAAGAAATAAATCCACCAAATTCTTCCGGGATTAATTATCATACACGAGCAATTTGGTGGTAGTACAGGTAGAAATTCAAGAAGGTGTTACTCGAATTTCTACCTGTAGTCTATAATTGAAAACCCGGCATAATTTATGCGGGTTCAAGAACAAACATTAATTAATTATCTTTGGCAGGGCTTTTTGCTCTGCCCTTTCTCCAGCATGTTTTTGTCCGTAAAGCGGAAAATCCCGGGGGTTTGGGGGTCGGCCCCCATTATAATCGGGTAATCTTCCTTTTTTATACTGTGTAATCATCCAACC
>JASFBJ010000522.1 GCA_030149585.1 Desulfobacterales bacterium
ATGTATCGAACCCAGGAGTGGACCAGGCGGATGCTTTTAGGCTATGAAATGCCTGAAACCTTTAACCGTCGCCAAAAAGCGCTTTTGGCGGCCGGTGCAAATGCTATAAACCTGATTCCTGATAATCCATATGCCAGGGGTTTTGATTCAGATCAGATTGATAAAGAATTAATAGGTACTTCAGGGGTTCCCTTGAATTTTGTTGACGATATGGCCATTGCCTTTGATGGTATACCTCTTGACAAGGTCAGTACTGCTTTTAACGATCCAGGACCATTTATGGTGGTAGCAATGTTCTTTGCTTTGGCCCAGGAACAGGGCATTTCTCTGGCAAAATTACGGGGCACTTCCAACCAGTCGGATTTTATCTCTCATTATGTATCTTTGAGTATGGCCAGTCGCTTATCTCTGAAAGGACATCTTCGCGTAACAATTGATCATATAAAATTTTGTGAACAAAATCTGCCGGGCTGGAATCCGCTAAGTATTGTGGGCCAGCACATGCAGCAGGCCGGCGCTACTCCAATGCAGGCTTTGGCATTTTCTTTATCAACCGGTATTTTTTTTATTGATCAGTGCGTAAAAGCAGGAATGGATGTGGATTCCTTTGCTCCGCGAGTTACTTTTTTTTATGATGTGAGTATTAATTTTTTTGAAGAAGTCGCAAAATTTCGGGCTGGACGCAGGATGTGGGCTAAAATATTAAAAGAACGTTTTAATTCAAAAAGCCCGCGGGCCATGAAGTTTAAATTCCACGCCCAGACTTCAGGCGTTGATCTAACCAGACAGCAGCCTCTTAATAATATTTCGCGCGCTACACTGCAAGGCCTGGCGGCAGTTTTTGGCGGAGTTCAGTCGCTTCATGTTGATGCCTATGATGAAGCTTATCAATGCCCCACTGAAGAGTCTTCCCATATTGCCCTGATGACTCAAAATATAATTGCTGAAGAGAGCGGAATAACCGATGTTGTAGATCCTCTTGGCGGTTCCTATTATATTGAGAAGCTGACGGATCAAATGGAAGCCGGGGCATGGGAATATATTGAAAAGATAGATAAAATGGGAGGGATGCTGGAAGCAGCCAGGCAAGGATATATTCAACGCGAAATCGGCAGTTCCGCCTTAAAGTCTCAGATGGAACTCGATAATGGCAAAAGAACCGTTGTTGGGTTAAATAAATATGTTCTTCCAGGAGAAAAAGAGATCAAGCCGGTTGAGGCTAAGACAAATTTAGTTGAGATTGAAAAGCATATTCAACGGGTCAAGGATCTTAAAAAGAGTCGGGATCAGGCCGGGTTTAAATCAGCTCTGAAAGATTTGCACGAGGCAGCCCTGGATGAAAATGAAAATGTTTTTGAGGCAATTCTTAACGCTGTTAAAGCAAGAGCCAGTTCAGCGGAAATTCTTGCAGAACTGAGAAGCTCTTTGGGCTCTGATAACCTTCCCACAACATTATAAGATGGATTATGGCAAACAGCCATAAGGGTGTTAAATAAGTTCAGAAAGTTAAAAGAGAAACCATA
>JASFBJ010000065.1 GCA_030149585.1 Desulfobacterales bacterium
ACACCGTCCATACAACCAGTCAATTCACCCGACTGGCGAGCCCTGCCGATATTTTTTTGGTTATTCATCCGCATTCAGCCTCTCAAAATCTTTCCTTGGCTGGTTGGCCAGCCGGTGATCGCAGCGTAACTCTTCCATTACTTGGCCAGACAGATATGCCAGGCCAGCAAGTATTTCGTGCGCCCCTTTTGTCCCATATCGTTCAATGTATTCTGGAAGATCACCATTTATCCCTGTGTCAATTTCGCCAACACGATACATTCCGGTTTCATCATCATAATGGTAGCCAACAGTTAAAAGATTTTTTCTACATGCCATGTTAATTCCTCTGTTAAATTGGCTAACAATTACAATCACCCGACCGCTTGCCCTGCTGTTTATCAATTTCATCCATGGTTTAAACTCCTCAATTCTACCCCACCCAGACCTTGCAAGGTCAGGTTATTCTGTGGTTGGGTTGCTAAATTCACCCCTTTATTACGGCCAATGGTTTTAGTTCAACAACAATGTTAACTAAGTCCTGCTGGTTTGCCATGACCGTTGCAATATCCTTGTAAGAGCCAGGTGCTTCATCAAGATCTTTCTTGTTACGAATGGCGTGTATCACTCCCATTTCATCCAGCAGCTTTTTTTCTGTATCAAGGTCAAGAGATCGTTGTGCCTCTTTTCTTCCCATTTTCCTTCCTGCCCCGTGGGAGCAAGACATAAAACTTTCGGGGTTTCCTTTTCCTAAAACAATGTAGCTTGCTGTACCTTGGCTTCCAGGTATAATACCAAGTTGCCCTTTGTAGGCTTTGGTGGCTCCTTTTCGGTGAATCATCACATTTTTACCAAAATGGTGTTCCATTATGGCGTGGTTGTGAGAAACATTTATCATTTCACCGAATTCAATTCCGCCTACAACATCAGAAATGCAGGTTTTTACTGACTCCATCATTAATTTTCGGCTGGAAAATGCGAAGTCAACACAGTGCTGCATTTCTTTCATATAGCTTTGTCCTTCTTCGCTATCCAATGGCAAAAAGGCAAGCTGCCACTTTAAGGGTACGACAGTCATCCATTTCTCATTCAGCTCAACAGCCAGCTTATTGTAGTGGTTAGCAACTTTGAACCCGATATTTCGGCTACCGGAATGAATCATCAACCAGACAAAACCATCACTACCTTGCTGTATCTCAATGAAATGGTTGCCACCACCTAAAGAACCAATCTGTTGCAATGAAGAATTGTATTCCTGCCCAATTACAGACCATCCCCACAAATCGCCTTTTTCCTCATCAGTCAACCAATCGTCTTGCTTTTTTGATCTGTGGCTGAACCCAACAGGAACCTTGCTTCTAATTCCGCCCTTAAATTCCTTCGAGCCACCCATTATCTTTTTCAAGGTCTCTTGGTCAAGTTCGGTTAGTGACGTTTTCACGGCACACATTCCACAACCAATATCAACGCCAACAGCATTAGGAACCACGACTTTTCTGGTAGCCATTACCGCACCTATTGGCATACCATATCCTTGGTGTGAGTCCGGCATAATAGCAATGTGCTTGAAGATAAATGGCAGGTTCGCCAGATTTTTTGCTTGCTCTAATGCCCCGTCTTCTATATCGTTAAGCCAAAATTTTATAGGCTTTTGTTCGGTAGTAATTACATTTTCCATTTAATTCTCCTTAATCGAAAGTCCGTGCTACGCAACCCAACAAAACGCTGCACCGGACAAGCGGTCACGGCGGTTTATTGGTCTTGGTTGCTGTTTATAAAATTACCTATTAATCAAAGTTCACGGGTGTTAAATCCACTTGCCCGTGAGCTTGGCGTTACGCTTCATCGTTTGCCAATATCAACAGATACAATATTGGCATCGTATGCCTTGAGACAATCATATACAATGTCTTGTATTTCAATAGCTGTCTCCCGGGAGCTGGAAATATTGATGGTTAATACGTAGGAATTAAATCCAGAATCTTGTTTAGGTTGTTCACTATCTACGGGTCGTGACACGTCATGTAACTCTTTGATTTCATCCATAGTAATAGCAAGTTGCTCTTCTTTTGGCTCATATTCTGGATCAATCTCTGTAACCAATTTAGCGGCTTTTTCTGTCTCAAGCTCAATAGCCAATTCCCGTGCTTTGGCCTTCTCTTTTATTACCTCTTCCTGGGCCTTGTGTGTTGCTATTCTGGCATGGATAGTGTCCATTAACGCGACATAATCCATTACTAGTAGCCGGTCTTCATCGACAAATAATGAGGGGTATTCTGTTTTGTATCCAGCGAGGAAATCTGCATTAGTGTCAACTAGGCTACAGTGGACTTTGAACCTTGCCAAAATATCACTAATGGTTTTGTCAACAGTCTTCTGCATCGAAGCAATGGTGCGCTTGCCCTTAATTGCCAGTTTGAAACTATCGTTATTGAACTGAAAAGATTTGACTGCTATGTAATGAGCGTCAACATCGGCCATCTGTGTTCTCAATTTTGCAATACCACCGGCAATAATATCAGCTTTTTTCTCGGTTTCCCACGTTTTGACGAGTTTTTCAATCTCAAGACCCTTGGCGTTGAGAGTTTCCTTTATTTCGTCAAGACCGTTAAGTAATTCGTTTATTTCCACAGTCTGGCTTAATGCCGCCGATCTTAAAGCATCTACCTTTTTTGCCGCTAATCGACAGTCTTTAGCGTCAGTTTTGGCTAAGGCAAAATCATTATCAGTTTGAAGATCGGTATTTATTGCCCCGATCATTGCAATTATTTGTTTTTTGTATTCCGGCAAATTGCTTTCAACAACTTCACCGGTTATCTTGACAATCAATTCTTTTGTCATTGTGGTACCTATATATTGATGTTCTTTTTGGAAGTTACCGTACTAAAAACGTCTTTAATGCCATCACAATATGTCTTTAACTTATTTATTTCTGTATTAGACAAATGCTTCTTTATACTGACATCATTCTTTTTCAGCCAATTGTCCACCCCGGTTGCTGATTCGCATTTATCGACGTATGGTATAAAGTCTGCTGATGTTTTTTTAAGTGGTGGGGCTGAATTCTCCTGTTTTTTTTGAAACGAATCAGGATCATCTTTATCAGTAGGTATATTAAAAAACTTTAACATAAAATATTTCTCTGCATAAGTAAGAGCTTTTCCGACACCTTTCTCCCCCGGATCAAGACCGTGACCTGTCCAGGTGCAACAGATAGAGTCTTCCGGCTTTTCAGCATCAACCCACTTATATGTCATGTCAAGTATTGTGAAATATTCATGCTTACCCTCTTTTGTTGTATGATCCCTTGTTTCTTGTTTTAATACCCCAGGAATAAGCAACAGTCCAAGATCGTCCATTTTTTGCTTCAAAGCGCCCAGCGTTTGAGAGCTTGACACGTATTTAAATTTATACCCCTGGTTATCTTTTTTCAAATACGGTACTGCTTTTCTTACTTCGATCAATTTTTGGTAAATATTCATAAAATTAAACCCTCCCGGTAAACATTCTACCGCCACGCTTAATCGTGACAGCAAAACCATTAGGTGTAATTAATATCGCTTTTTCCGCTGTCCATTCTTCCAGTTGATACCCTGACGTGATCAATCTATCTACGCGATCCTGCAGCATTGTTTTCTTCATCGTTATGCCATTTATGATTGTTTGTATTTTCCCTAACGACTTTTCAACTAACTGTTTTTCGCCACAATCAATATAGTCCTGTAACAAATTCCTTATCTTGAGAGACTCAATAAGTACAGCGCTTAGTCTATTTTGGGACTGGTGATACTTGCAAAACCACTCAACTGCTTCTGCTGACTCTATCGATGAAACTTTATGTGGGAATTTTTCTGACATTTGATACCTCCTGGTGAAAAAGGTTTTAGTTAAGGAATGCGACAGCCAGGAACCACCTGGACACTTCGACCGCTAAGTCTAGTCGCATTTTTTGGAGGAGAAACTGATTCCAGCCATTAACGAGGTAGGCAAGAATCACGATATGAAAACTATAAAACACGCAGTTGGCATTGTCAACTTGTTTTTTTATTAAAAAAATGCCACTCCGCCGCTTCTTCTATCTCTGTTTCTTTTTCGTCGAAAAAATCAACTAAAAAACTGTCTATTTTTTCATTGCCAGTTGTAATAGATTCAACTATAAATTCTTCCTGTCCATTGTCACATTCACAATAAGTATACCTGGCAACCATGGATATGCCGTAAAAGGTGAATGATATTTCTGATGGGCTTTTATGGTTTAACATGATCTTGGTGACCCCACACGTAGAAAGCTTTTTCGTACTCCTTCAAGAACTTTTGACCAGCCGATAAAATCCTTCCATGGCTTTCCATCTGCTTTAGCCCGATAACAATCAACACGGCTTGTGCGATAAAGGTCAATACGGTGTACGCACTTGCCGAAATCATAATCAATTATTATTATTCGTCGGCGCAGTTCTGGTAATTCAATCGGATAATCAGGGGTAGGAGAATCAAGGCGCTTGCGTTCCTTGGCCTGCCTCATTACTGCCAGTTTCTTGCTTCCTTTTTTTCGGTTTATATATGCCATTTTCAACCTTGCAAGATCAGGTTATTCTGTGGTTAGCTTACTTCCGTAAATGTAACATTTTCATTGTCATTTCTATCACTTGCACTGCAAACAAGATACACAGCAGCACTGGCTGTACAATCAGAAATTAATTGTCCTTTTGTGGGGTAGACAGTGAAAAAATCACAACCTGAGCAATAACTACCATCTGCTTGCATATCCTCTATTTGCAAAAAACATTTGAATTGTTTACCATCAATTTTTATGGTTTCGTTTAGTCTTGGTTCATAAGTGGGTGGTTTGTGTGCTGTTGCTTCAAACATAATAAAATCCTCGCTAAATCGACCAGCTAACAATAAAATTAAGCGGACACGCAGCCCTGCCGGTTCATCGTGCTGGTTTCAAGTTTAATCTTTCTACCAAGTCTTTCCTTGGCTGGTTGGCGTGCAGCTTATTCATGGCGTTAGCTTACTAATTTAATTGCTCATATACTGCCGATAATGCCTTCCAATACCCGGCATGGAACTGATATCTTTGCACATCATCAACGTTGAGCATTCTTTCTTTTATTCGATAATGATGATTCATTTCGTTTTCAATCCACTTAATCAGTCCATCATTGATATACTTTTTAACATTATGATATTCTTCAGCTCGGTGCTCCCATAGGGCTTGATCTTCTATTGCATTCATCGAATTTGGGACTTCGCTCATGATAAATTCCTCGCTAAATCGACCAGCTAACAATTACATTCACCCGACAAAAGCCCCGTAACCGTGGTGAATATGCAGTTGCTTAAATTAATTTAAACCGGCTAAGTTTCGCGTAGGCTTTTGCCGGTGATGTTTGGCGTTGGGCCGCCGGAATATTATTCATACCGGCGGCCAGTTTTCTTATAATCCTTTCTCAAAAAGGTGTTGCTTTAGCGCATACCCTTCAAGCGCCCATACTTCATTTTGTGAGTTCACAATGGCAATCTTTTCGCCGAGTTCTGCATCATCATTTTCAGGGGAAACACTGCATGAGGGTTTCCCAACAACAGCGAAACCGTTCTCCATTGTGAGTACTGCCCACCGGAGGACTTGACCTGTTCTTGAGACAAACTTTGATATCTCGACATCTGCAATCTTTTCATGCAGCCCATCGAGAGTAACACGAGGGGCATTAAGGTTTTTCTTTGTAATTTCTTGTTCAATCGCTTCGTCATTCATAATAATATTTCTCTAAAAAGATTAAGTTACGGGCCGTTACTGGCCCAACAAGTCGCTGCACTGGAACAAAAGAGGCCACCGTTTCGGCCTATAAAATGTCCGCAGTTTGTTTAATAGTTTTAATGTGTTGTCCAAGTTCACCGTTCTCTTTTGTCCAGTGAGCTTGGCGTTAGCTTCCTAAATTTCATATACAGAAATAGGATATGTGTCCTCTGCTGTTGCTCTCATAAATTCAGCACCAGAGACACAAACCCGCCCTTTGGCATCCAGGCAAATATGTCTATGGCCTGGCACACCACAGCTTTCAAACCAACCACGGGCCTTGTTTACCCATTGTAATTCGTTCTTAAATTCAAACATCTTTCGAGATAAGCTAACAATTGCATCAACCTCGACCGCTTGCCCTGCTTCGTTCTGAGTTTTTTTGCTCATATTCTCACCGTTCTTTTCTGCCGCATTTCGTGTGCAAGCGGCGGGTTATGCTTGGCGTTAGCAGTCTGAGTTTATTGAACGAAATAGGTAATAATAGTCATGGCAAGAGCTAATCCTGAAAAAAGAAGAAGAATTGACATGGCCCTAAGTCGGCCACCTCGCCAAACATTATTTTTTATTTCCGAATCAATAGCTGTTTCGAAAAAATCAATGAGGCAGAGTTGCAACTTTCTACGAGAGCCTGTACTTTTCGCGTATTTATACGCTCGATCAGTCAGGTCATTATATTTTTCTAAACCAAATATTGATTTCTCACGAACCCGGAGGCTATCTATTCCAATACAAAAAACAAGGAATGATAAACTTATTGATATAGCTACGTAACATGCTGAACTATTAGGCATTGACTCAAGTTTATCAATGGTTGTTAGTTGCAACCCAATAAGCGCAGCTGATATCCATAGATATGTTTTTAAATTATTATCTTGGTATACAGGTAATTCTGTAAAATGTTTCTCATATTCTTTTTTTGCATAATCAAGCAAAAGCTCAATGTTTGAATTATATGCATCTTCATCAAAAAAGACTTTTTCCATTACTTTCTCCTATTAGAGGTAAACTGTGGCTGATAAACCCAAAAAAAAGATAAACCGATATCTCCTCCTCCGCCACCAAAAAAGAACGTGAACAAATTGAACCAATATGGAGAAAGAAGGGTTCTGTTGAGCCACTTAAAATAAAATAATCTACTAAACAATTACATTCACCTACCCGCTTAACCCTACCGACCATCGGCAGTTACGTGAATAATTTTGCCACGCCTAAGTCTTTCCTCGGCTGGTTGGCTGTGGGTGATGTTTGACGTTAGGATCTACGAAATTTATTGCGACCTAGATCAAAAGAAACAGGCCCGTATATGCGAAGCGAGAGATTATTAGTAAACACCCAACAAAGCAAACCGAATACAATATAAAAAAAACTACATAACCTTTTTATGAACCTTTGATTGGTACAAATCACTATGTCAGGAACAATACAACCACCCGACTTAAAAGAATATAGCGTATTCATTGGTCGAATCTCCTCTAATGACGATTTGGCGTTATATCTTAAATCCAAAGGCATATCGGCCAGCAATCGACACCCGCCAATGGCCGCAGATCTAAGTGTTTTGGAAAAATTAAAAGATTTGCCGCCAATGTACGTTTTCGCTTCGGCGACAGTTCCAGTTTTAGTTTCAGCGTTGAATGCATACGCCGTAACCCACAAAAAGAAACTGATATTAAAACAAACGGCACAAGGAACCGAACTAGACCTAACCAATTATTCAGTTGATGAAATAAAAGAACTAGGTGTTTTAGATATATTCGAATTTAAAAAATAAAAAAAACATGCTAACAATTACATTCACCCGACCGCTTAGCCCTGCCGATCTTCAGCGGCTGCGTGAACAATTTTACCCCACCTAAATCTTTCCTCGGCTGGTTGGCGGCGGGTGATGTAGAACGTTAGCTTTTCATTTTTTTGTTATATGAATTTTTGCAATAAGGGGGTAAATATCCCCTTGCTTTCATTATAGCTCGATGGCCAGGTTGTCTCGGTTGCCAATTTCTGTCACTGCATTCAGTTACCAACTCATCAAATGCGTTTGACAATGCCCTTAGAGACCGTTCCAACATTTCTATTTTTATGGTATTCATTCCCCCAGACGCAAACGATTCACCACACTTAACGCACTGCCATATTTCATATATTTTTTCTTGTTCAGAATGCTGGCATTTTTTGTGATATTCTATTATTTCTTTGTAACCTGAACAATTACTTGAGTCAAAATGTTTGACATCAAGCCATGTCACTAATCCATTTTGTTCTTCTTCATACGGTTCAACCGTGCATAATTCCAACGTCAGATCGCTGTCGACTGTTTTAAGTGTTTTTCTGTATATGCAGTTTTTGCAATTATCATGCATGATAGTATCCTTATGTGCTAATAGCTACAAACGTGTCCCCGGCGTTATCGGTATTACGTCAGAAAATATCATCAAATTCTACACCCATCTTACGAGCGATAAATTCCCTGATCGCATTAGCTTTTTCAGAATTATGCACACCCTGTACACACTGATTTACAAATTGCCTTGAGCATGAGAAAATAACGCTAATTTTTGAAAAATTATAGCCAGCTAATTGCAGTTTACCTCTTATTCTATCCATTCTTTCTTCTTCTTTTGTTCTTTTCATACTTAGACTATAATATGCCATATTCCCATTGTCAAGTAAAAGATAAAATATGTTTTCACTATGCAATAGGGTGGCCAACGTGGATAATATAATTATAGTATTTTATTGTTGACAAAAGCAATCATACTCCTTAACCTATCCTCAACGTAAAATGATAAATTTATTGACCATCAAATATTTTGTGTTATAGTTTATTTAGTCTGTTGATCCGGTTGGCTGCCGGGTAAGATTTGTAAAATAATAATAGAGAGATAAAAAAATGGAACTCAGAGAACCCTTTTCCGGCAGAAGCCAAACACAGTTAAGCAGTCATTTGCTTTCTCTCCTGTGCTGCCGGAAAAGGGTTTTGTGCGTTTGGTCTAAGTTTGTATGATTAGTTGGGTTGCAATAGATAAAAAGCTTGCGGAAACGTTTCGTGAAATACGGCGTGAATTCTCAAAAATAGAGGCCATGTACTCACTGTCTCTTGATGAAAATTGCGGCAAAAAGCGCTCATTAAGGGCTTATTCCAGGATGTGGGGATGGAGTAAAGGTAGGGTGAAAAGATTCATAGAAAATGCTAAAAATAGTGAACCAGCAGTGAACCGGCAACGAACCAGCAGTGAACCAGCTTTCTCCTTGATAATATTAGAAAAACAGACACCGTTGAACCAGCAACAGACCAGCGATGAACCAGCAGTGAACCACGAGTATAAAGAAAAAGAACAAGAACAAGATAAAACACCTTCTGCATCTAAAAAAGAAAATGCAGAAAAAGAAGATTTTTATACATCAAAAAAAGGACGTAAATTAAAAAATGATAAGTTGATTTGGTTTTGTCATTTTTGGGCTGCTTTTGATTATAAGCAAGGAAAAGCTGAAGCGGCTGATTCTTGGCTTGATATTAAAAAACTTGATCATAACATGGCAATAATAATCTACAAAGCGGCCCAGGTTGAAGCAAAAAGAAGACCAGGACTAAGAGAAAATGGTTCGACCCCTAAAATGGCTCAAGGGTGGCTTTCCGGGAAAAGATGGGAAGATGAACAAAGCGATAATCAGAAAAACGAAAGTGAGTGGACATAAAGGAGAAATAAGATGGAGCAGGCGCTGATAGGTGCAATCCTTAAAGAAAATAATATTATTCCAGACATAGCACGTATCGTCTCAGTTCGGGACTTTACCGACTTTAAAGCAGCCAGCGCATACCGGCTGTGTCTAGACCGGTGGCAAACAGGAGAAGTAACGGATATCGTTATAGCATCAAAAATGTTAAAAGTTTTTAGTGGATGGGACGACCCTGGCTGGATTGCTGAATCAACAGACATAGGATTAGTTTCAAATTGTTTGGGTTACGCCGGTGAAATTGCAGAAAAGTCCAGATTGAAAAGAGTGAAAATAAATTTATCTGACGCAATTAATACGGCCATTGATTCAAATGATATCCTTTCCAAAATAGCAGATATAGGAATTAAAGAATCTAGCAAAGAGAACGATGTGACAAGTGCTAAAGATTGTGTTGATAAATTCTCTATTATGCGAAGAAAAGGCGGCATGAATGGTTTATCAACTGGATACGATTTTCTTGATAAAAAATATATCACTGCTGTTCCTGGAGATTATTGGGCCATTGGCGCGGCAACATCAGTGGGAAAATCTGCATTCGCTGTAAATATGTTTACAAATTTACTCAACGAAAGTGACGCCAAAATTTGTATGATTTCAACCGAAATGACAAATAATCAAATGATGTCTCGGTTGATTGGGTGCCTGACTGATATACCGGCAATTTATATTATTAAAAATGATATTCGTGACCAAGCAGATTTAGAAAGAATAGAGATAGCTGAAAACTGGCTTTCTAAGCGTGTTTTTTTTATGTCAGAAAAAACTAGGGAAATATCAGAAATAGAAGGCATAGTGCGTGGGCTAGATCTTAAAGTTGGGCTGGATGTTATTTTTGTTGATTACTTGCAACATTGTCGATCAAGTAGTTATAAAAAACAATATGATATTTTGTCAGATGTTACCGGGCGATTACAAAATTTATCAAAGCAAATTGAATCAACTATTATCGGCATGAATCAATTATCTAATGCAACAGCAAGGGATTCAGGTGGAAATTTAGAATTTAAGGGGGCTGGTGATATTGCCGCTGATTGTGATATAGGTATTATTTTGCGTAAAAGTAAAAAAGATCGGTCAATTTTGAATGCAGAAATAAAGAAGAATCGCCATGGCCCTCTTGGTTGCCAAGTGCTGAAATTTACAAAAAGTTATGCAATTTTAGAAGAAATTTTACATACTGATAACTGGTGATATTCTCCCATTATGGGAACAGGAAATGTACAAAAACCGTGGAGGAGAATGAAAGCATGAAAACTATATTAAATCACGACAAAATTACTCTTGAATTAAGTTATTCAGAAGCCCAATGGCTCAAAGAAAGAATGAGGAATTGTGCCGAAAGATATCCTGCCGATGAGCCAGTCGAAGATAAAAAGCACAGGATTAATTTCTTTGGACACTTACCTAACACTTTTACAGTAAATGTACAACAACCGAGGTGATGAATAAATGATTCTCATAAAAGATTCTATCCCAGGTGATGCCATAGCAAAAAAAAACTCTCAACGTATTGTATGGGTAAAAAAGCGGCCATCAATAAGACCATCAACGGCGTATGACTTATGGGAGATCCAGGCGCTACAATATCTCATAATGCAACGTCATGAGCCAATTGTTAATTATCCGGTAGAACTCCATTTATTCTTCTGGCGTAAAACTAAGAGAAAATTCGACTATGGTAATTTGAGTGAAGGTTTACAGGACGTTTTGCAAAAAGCTGGCATAATTGAAGACGACAGTATGAGGCACTTAATTCCAGTGATTGATGGCTGGGGAATAGATAGGATTAATCCGAGGATTGATTTCACGATTAGAAATGATCGAAGCGAAATCGAAATCGAAAAAGATCAGGTGATGGGCTATAAAAAAGGAGAATAATGAAATATAAACTTATTGTGGATCTATGGAACGAACAAGCAGACGAATATAACCAATGGGATTCATTGGGGGAGGATAAAAAAATTGATTTTACAATTGCTAGAGTAAGGAAATTTAGGTTTGAATATGCTACCATGACTGGATTTACCTTGGAAGAAATACAAAAAATGGTAGAGACAATTTATGGCTCGTGTGTGTGGGAGCGGATAGAACGAAAAATAGGCCGGAATTATGTATCGTGTAGCCCTAATTCTACGGGGGAAGTACATATTTTCGACAAGTAGCAGAAATAAAGGAGTAGAAGCCATGAATAAAACTGATAAACAGCAGGGCTACGGCAGATCCAGCGGTCAAGTGGATTTTTTTGTTGTGTGATTTTTATGAAACCAAGTCTAGCAGTTATAAAAAACAAAATGGGTCAAGGCCGTGCTCCATCAAAAAATATTGTCGCCAAAGAGATTCAGCGATTGATTAACGACATTAAAGAACAAGAGGCAAGAGCAAAAGTTAATGCACTGCTGTGGGTTTTCACAGGACAGGACAGCAATGACGCTGCCATTGATTTGGTTGACTTAACTCTTGGCACACCCAACGCCAGGCATCACCCGCCGCTTGCATAACATCGCAATAAGCGGAAAGCAAAACAACGCTTTCCGCTTATTGTCATATCGAGAGGAAGACATGGAAAATACATCAGAAAAATGCATTTACTTCATTGATATCCATAGTCATAAAAAAACAAACGAAACATGGTGTGGATGCGGTGAGGTAAAATCAGAACAATGCATCGGGGTTGCTTGTGGTCATTACAGCGATGAGCCGTTGTTGCCGCGTAGATTATAGGGGCTGAATTATGTTTTTATGCAGAGAGGATGTGAAAGTTTGCAAACAGAAGTATATACCAAGACGGATATGCGGAAATTGTATGCATTTCAGCAGTGGCCATGCAAATTATGACGATGGCGGCATGTGTAAAATGTATAATCAAACGTGTAATAGCACCGATGGGGCCGGAAACTGTGACGATTTTGAGTTAAAATAATAGCATTGCAAAAAAGTCGGACGGTTTCTGTTATAGGAGTTGGAGGTGTAAAATGATTTTATTATTATTATCCGCTATTAACATGGTATATTTGTTAACCCCTTATGGCGGTTGGTGGAATGCGGTTGCCGCTGGAATTTGTTTGCTTGTTTTTGTGGATGGATTAATTCGTTGACAAAATTCAGTTTTTTCAAGACAGAGTATATAAATCGCTGCGCACAAGGGGGAGTAGGTTGTTTGTGGCAACCTCCTCCCCTTTATTTTTTCAAACAGAGGCATGTTATCGTTTTATACCTCAATGGCTAAATATTTCATGGTTATTCCTTGATTATTTTGTTATTCTTGAGCCACTCACGCATTGCTTCTACCCACATGGCGCGTAAAGTACAGCGTTTTTCATAAGCTGCAACCCGCGTACCCTCCCGGATATCCTTCGGTATATTTCGTACTAAAAAAAAGTATTTTTCTGACATTACTTTTCCTCCTGTTTAACTTGAACCAGCGCCGCCCTAATAGCCTGCGCCCAGCTTTGATGTTTTCCGGCTTTTGTCAGACACAACTCTCTGACTACGTTTGTGGTCATTTTTTTCATGCAATACAAGCGTTCGGATTCGGCCTGGAAATGATCCGCCTTTTTTTCGTGATATTTCAAGCAGTCTTCTAGTATTTTTATCATGTCGTTTTACCCGTGTTAAGATTGATAATCTTCGGCGGCCAAAATTCGTAAAATATGGCCGTCTCGTAATGTTTAGCTGCAGTCTCTCTTGATATTTGCCTTCTGTTGTGCAAAAAAGGATCGGCTGTAATAAATTGCTCCATTTTTTCTTTATAGAGAAATCCCAGAACTATGTTGACTCCGTTTTTTTCGAGTAGCAGGTTTTTCCAACAACTATCATTTCAATTCCGAGATAATTGAATTTATGCCCGTTTTGTATATGCGATGTTGCATTATCCCACGCAATAAGCCATTGTGGTGGGGCGGCGGATCGATATGTGTTGGTTTATTTGGCACATTTGTATTACTTTTTTTAAATATTAAACTAGCAATTGCCTTTATCATTAGTCATACCCCATAACAATTAGGTTTATTAATTTTCTCCCAATTGGAATTCTTCAGTCATTAGTTATCATCACATAGCAACTCGGTTTGTTTATGTATTTGGCAATTGGCGTATCTCTCTTATCGCCGCCGCCGCGCATCCACCAGGCTTCCGCCATTTTTTGTTGTGCTTCTGTCA
>JASFBJ010000523.1 GCA_030149585.1 Desulfobacterales bacterium
GTGCGGGAAATGCTATCCGCTTTCGCTCTGATTTCTCTTGGCGTTTAAGAATATCTTCAAAGATTGCATTAGCGTCATGTTTGAACCTGGATGCGTATAGCTCTCTTAATTCTCGCGTTTCTTTAACTATTGGATCTTGCCACATAATATTAATCCTCCATGAGTTCTACAGGTGTGCATATTATTGGTGGTTCAAAACCATGATCAAGACAAACAGCCTCAATTTGTGTGCGCATTACCGCATTCGCAATGTGCTTACTAATTCCATGTAAGAAGATAATCCATTCCATTAACTGTTGCAACGGCTATGTGGTACGCATCAATCTCGGCACCTTCCGGAATAGGACCTTCAGCAACTAAAACTCTTCCTAATTGTCGTACTTTTTCCGTAACATCCAATTCTGGAATTCCTTCAATTGCTGCCAATCGGCGTGCTGCCGCTTTCGGATGCCCTTGTGATGCTTCGGCAACAACGAATTCAGAAATGTATATTTCAAATTCAGGCCTGCGACTTTCCCACCACTCAATTGTTGTGTTTTGGTTAGCCATAGCGCGAAGATCGTTGCTCGGTCTCGCAGTCAAATAACTTGGAATTGAAGTTTCAATGTAAACTTTTGGTTTCATGGCATTATTTCCATATTCCTTCTTGATGTCCAACATTGATTAATATGTAAGTGCCGTCAGGAAGCAGAATATCAGCGTTTTTTAAAGCGCTTTCAAACAAAGCGTCTTTTGAGGCAACAAATAGAGAATGCGGGTTTGCACAGGCTATATAACAGCCTTTGCTGTACCCCTTGGACAGTTCAAAAGCTTCTGCCGTGATTTCAGTGGTTTTGTATCTACTAATGTTGTAGCCAAACAAATAATAAAGACATAGAGGTCAGGTCTTCATTCTTCACGCTTTTATCTTTAAGACGCCTGCTTTTGAATATATCTTTCCGTTCATTACCACGTGAAGTCACATGATAAAAGGCGCCGGGGTAGATTATTCTCAAGGGACGAGCCATTAGCAATCCTTTTACAGCTATAATGTGATGCGAATTTTATAGTAGAGACGGGTTTGAAACCCGTCTCTACGGGTGGGAATGCGTACACTTCAACCTTTCTCCCACATAAAGTTTTTTATATTTTTATCATCCCTGCTGAATTCTATGCCGACAAGATAGATCCTCTTTCCTTTTTGCCGGTATTTTTCAGAATATTTTTTCCTTTTTATCTGTTCAAGAGCAGACCCTTTGGTTTTATCAACCTCAATTACCTTGAACTCGATTATATAAATTTTATCATCAAGCTTTACAGTTAAATCAATTCTTCCTTGATTGGTTGTATCTTCGGCTGTTACATCAAGGCCCGCGGCTGTAAAGTATGAGTAGAAGATTGAAGCATAATATCCTTCATACTCGGCTATTTTATTCTTTCGGTACCAGTCATGGGGAATGGATGAAAAAAAAGAGAGAAATATTTCTTCCATATCATCTAATCTTGCTTCAAGTAATGCACGGTAAACCGCT
>JASFBJ010000066.1 GCA_030149585.1 Desulfobacterales bacterium
TGAACTGGGTGACCCTGAAAATGAGATACCTCCCGGAACCCGGTTTGAAGATCTGCCGGATGACTGGCAGTGCCCGGTTTGCTTTGTTGATAAGGATGAGTTTGAAAAACTAATAGCTAAAGAATAAACTAAACTCAAGCATGAGAATAAAAACAGCAAGCAAAATTTTTTATTGCTGAAAATGGGAAGAAACTATCCAGATTGTACAGGGCAGATTTGTATCGGGATCATCTAAATTTGATGGTTATTTTTTTAACAGATTGATCTATGTAATCCATTTTTTGTTTATGTTCTTCAAGCTTATATAAAATAGAATTGCACAAAAACATGTAATGATAAGAAAATCCAGACCAAACGGCATCATATTTTTTTCATTGATAGCACCATGAAGAATGTCGGCACCGTATGTTAATGGTAATAGGTAGGACAACGGTTGTAGAAACACTGGAAGAGCGTCAATAGGGAAGAACAGACCACAAAGAAATATCATTGGAAAACGGAAGAAATTTGAAAAAGTCTGAGCTTCAAAAACTTCGCTAACAGAGACCGCTACAAAAAGACCAAGAAATGTTGAAACAATTGCAATCAATATGATGCCCGGTAATACTATTATCCAGGAAATCTTAGAGAGGTCTGTTAGAAATAAAGCAAGAATAATCGGGATAATAGCATTGGCTGAACCAAATAAAACCGCCCCTGCTGTCTTGGCCAGCATAAGAAGTTCCAATGGAATAGGTGCGAGAAGTAAACGCTCGAACGAGCGACTTTTTTTCTCAAACGTGATTGTTACTGAAAGCATGGAGGTTGTGCCGAACAGAACAGACATTGCAACCACCCCGGGAAGCAGTGCCTGAATGCTTTCCGAACCACTACCCGATTTGATGAAAAACATGCCTGTCCAGGCTATAGGAAAAATCAACCCCCAACTGATATTTGGGGGTTTGAGATAATAAGCATGCATGTCTTTTAATAGAATATTCCAGAAAGCGATCCATTTTTTCATGCAGCACCAGCTTTTTTTTCAGTTTCTTTTTTCAAGACCTTTGCTTCAATGCCGGTGATTCGCACAAATACATCTTCCAGTGATGGGCTTAGACGCCGGGCTTCTGTAATTTCAGCGTTATGATTTTCAATAAATCGAAAGAGCGGGCTAAGGCTGATCGGCTCTGCAGACTGAATGTGTATCTGCTCTCCAGAAATAGGCTGAAACTCAAAATGAGGAAAGGCGGTGGAAAGTTTGCCGTATAGATCGTTTGACGAATTTGAGACGGAAATCAACATCATTTTTTTTTGCTGTACCGGCTCTAAAAGATTTTCAACAGTGTCTGTCCGCACGATCTGACCTTTGACTATAAAAGCAATTCGTTCGCACAGCCTTTCCGCCTCTTCGATATAATGTGTTGTAAGAAAAATTGTCGTTCCAGTACTGTGAAGATCGGCGATAAGCTGTCTAATCTGGCGGGCACTGGCCACATCAATGCCGGTTGTTGGTTCATCAAGGAACAAAATTGGCGGATTGTGAATAATGCCGGCTGCAATTATAAGTTTCCGTTTCATGCCCTTGGAGTAACCAGCGAATTTCCGATCTGCTGAGTCCTTTAGCCTGAATGTTTCCAGCAATTCTCGTGCACGTCGTTGCCGCTCGTTTTTACGCATACCGTAAAGTGAGGCACAGAAACAGAGGTTATCAAAACCCGACAGCTCCGGATAGAGGTTGCTTTCGTCAGGGACAACACCGATCATATGCTGGGCTGCTTTCAGCTTTTTGCTGCATTCATGGTTACCAAGTCGAATCATTCCCGAATCCGGTCTGGATAGGCCCGTAAGCATATTAATAGTAGTGGTTTTACCTGCTCCATTAGGACCAAGAAAACCGAAAAGTTCTCCTTTGCGCAGGTTAAATGATATATTATCAACAGCCATTACATCGTCAAACTTTTTGGTCAATTGGATCACTTCTATCAGTGAATCTCGGCCATGGGCTGGTGATATTGATTCTATTATTTTCATTTTCAAGGCGTTCCCGTTTAACAGGATTCATAAAGATATAGTTTTCCGCTTCGTTTTTCCTTAATTGTCTGGTATTCCATATTTACCTCTTATAAATGTCGCCACATGGACGGATTCGTCATCAATAGGTATGATTATTTTTTTGCGTGTGCGTGTGGTACGCCCGGCTGGGTTCGAACCAGCGGCTTTCAGCTCCGGAGGCTGACGCTCTATCCACTGAGCTACGGGCGCATGTGCTTATATGAAAGTATCTTTTTTAGCCTGATTAAAATAATTTTTCAAGCGCTGTTTTAGCCTCACCAACTACATAGAGGGAACCGGCAATACAGATGGCATCTTCAGTACCCGCGGTTTTTACGGCATAATTGACTGCATCTGCAACAGAGGGAATCATTTTAATATCACTTACAAACTCTTTTGCAAACCTGTAAAGTTTTTGGGGAGGCAATGCCCTGTCAATTGCAGGTTGTGTCAAAATCGCTCTATCGCAAGTGGATAGCAGATCCTTTAGCATGGGTTTCACTGGTTTATCATCAAGGATTCCGACAACCATAGTAAGATGCCTGTTATTCATGCGCTCTATTAGATATCTTCCCAGGTTGCGGGCTGCCATTAAATTATGGGCACCATCTAAAAGCACAAACGGGCTGGTAGCTGCCACTTCTAACCGGCCCGGCCAGATATTATCTTTAAGCCCTTGTTTAATATGTTCTTGTTCCAGATTTATTTGAGATTCATTTAAAATTTCACAGGCAGCTAAAGTTATGGCTGCATTATCCACTTGATAATTGCCGTCAAGACTGGTTTGCATGTTGCGCCATGTATTGCGCATGCCAAAATAGGTAAATTGTCCCCTGCTGTTTCTGCGAACCCGAAACTCTTTGCCAAGCTGATAAAGAGGGGCTTTGTTTTTTCCCGCAAGTTTCTCAATAACCTTAAAAGCGGATTTCTGTTTCACACCGGTAATCACGGGTATTTCAGGCTTAATAATTCCGCCCTTTTCTCCTGTGATTTCTACAAGAGAATTTCCCAGATAGGCTTGATGCTCCATGGAGATATTCGTGATAATGGAAATTTTAGGTGTAATGATATTGGTAGCATCAAGTCTTCCGCCCATGCCGGTTTCAATAACAGCTATGTCTACTCCGGCTTTGCCGAATTCATAAAATGCCATGGCCGTAACAAATTCAAAAAACGTAGGCTCACGATCCCCACTATTAACTGATAGAATTTTTTGATAAGCATTAATAATATTTTCATTACTAATGGGTGTATTATTGATCAGAATTCTTTCATTAAAGCGGACCAGATGGGGCGAGGTATAAAGCCCGACTTTATAACCGGCTTTATTAAGGATGGTTGCCAGGGCTGAAGCAATAGAGCCTTTGCCATTGGTTCCGGCAATGTGGATACACTCAAAGCTTTTATGAGGATTGCCAAGGTTATTAAGAATCCCTGTAATGATGTCAATGCCCAGTTTAATACCAAATCTTTGCAGACAATACATTGACTCAAGGCAGGAATTATAAGAATTTTTTAGCGGCATTTGTAAGATTAAGATGAATAAAAAACCCGGCAGTATAAAACTGCTGCCGGGTCAAGTAAAATTAAAATAATAATTATTTATGATAGCGGTATTTATTTCTGGATGCGGCAATTCGCTGGCGTCTTAGTGCTTCACGTTGTTTGCGACGTCGAAATTCGCTGGGTTTTTCATAGCTTTTTTTCAATTTCAGACGTTTAAAAAGACCATCATTCTGAATTTTTTTTTTCAAAATGCGCATTGCTTTTTCAAGGTCATTATCATACACTTTCACTTGAATAGCTTTCAAACTTTATCGCCTCCTTTTGCTCCACCAGGCTAAATGCAGCCAAATTCACAACTGAATTTATTATGGTGGTTAATAATCGTACGGTTTGATAATTTTTTTGTCAATTTTTTACCAAACAGTCTAAATAGAAAAATTTAAACCTAACTATTAGCACCGTACATATTTTTTTTGCAAGAAAAAAGAAATAAAATAATTTGGATTAAATGGATTTAAAAGCCCAAATTATTTTTTGAAAAACCCCTAACACAATACATAACCTTAAAAAACTATAATTTTGAAATAAGCTCTTCGGTCACATCCGTTACACCGGGTTTGCCGTCTATAGTAATATATTTGATGGAATCATTTTTTGTTGCAAGGTCTCTAAAAAAATAAGCGGATGCAATGGTTCCGGTATCAGCGTCGTAATAGATATTATGCCTTTTTGTGATAGCATTTTCATCCTGATCATCACTTCTGGTTTTTAATTCACCACCACAAACCCTGCATTTATCCCCGTCTGGTTTAATAGCATCAATAAAGATATTATTTGGATGATTATTATCGTTAATACAAAGCCTGCGACCCATAATCCGGTTTTTGGCAATTTTCCGGTCAAGGAGTATTTCGATCACAATATCGAGCGCCATGCCGGCTTTTTTAAGTGCGTCATCCAGTTTAACAGCCTGGTTTTTATTTCTTGGAAACCCATCAAGTAACCAGCCATTTTTACAATCATCGCGTTTCAAACGATCAAGGATCATTGGAATAGTAATTTCGTCTGGTACCAGATCGCCTTTATCTATATATTCTTTTGCTTTGGCACCCAATTCAGTTCCATTTGAAATGTTTTCACGGAAAATAGCGCCTGATTCAATATGGGCGATATTATATTTTTCTTTTAAAATTTTTCCCTGAGTACCCTTGCCACTGCCATTTGGACCAAAAAATAATATATTCATTCTTCCTCCTTTTAAAATTCTGTTGAGCTTTTATTATAAAAGAGATTGGATTTTGTCAAGAATCAAATATTTACTTTTTCAATCAAAAATAAAAATGAAAGACGCCCGAACCTGGTAATAAAAAAAAGAGAAAAATAAATAAAAGGACTTGACATCTAAGTATAATTAAGGTAATCGGTTTCTACAAATAAAGGCATTTTGAGCTCGCCGAGAGCCGAGAGATGGATAGACTGTCTTAATTCTTCATTGAATATCATAACGCATTCATATTTCTCCATAAAGTTAACAGCCTGATAATCACCTGATAATGTAGAAATAAAAATTTTTATTGGCGTTTACTGATTTTTAGACCAATCTTTTTGTTGCAATGGATTGGCATCGGGGATACCGCTGCACCAAGACAGAATCCTAAGGGCGCGCGCGAACCCTAAGATAAAACAGGTAAAATTTGAATTAGTTGCATAAGTATTTAGGATCAGCCATTAACGGTCTGTTCTAACTTAAACAGGGAAAGAGATTAATGAATATTATTGAACTAAAGGATAAAAAAATTAGCGAATTAACTAAAATGGCTAAAACGCTTAAAATTGACGGGGCAGCCGGGATGAGAAAACAGGAGTTGATTTTTGCCTTGCTGCAGGCCCAGATTGAAAAAGACGGGATGATTTTTGGAGAGGGAACTCTTGAAATTTTACCAGATGGATTTGGTTTTTTAAGAGCTCCCAATTATAACTATCTTCCGGGTCCTGATGATATTTATGTTTCTCCTTCCCAGATTAGGCGGTTTAATTTAAGAACCGGTGATACTGTTTCCGGTCAAATCCGGCAGCCTAAAGAATCGGAACGTTATTTTGCGCTTTTAAAGGTCGAGGCTGTTAACTATGAAGACCCTGAAGTATCAAGAGATAAAATTTTGTTTGACAACCTAACGCCTCTTTATCCCGAAGAAAAAATCAATCTTGAAACTGATTCCAAAAATTATTCCACCCGTATTATGGACTTGATGACTCCTATTGGTTTTGGTCAGAGGGGACTTATTGTATCCCCGCCCCGTTCCGGCAAGACCATGCTTCTCCAGTTTATTGCCAACAGTATCACCACTAATCATAAAAATATTGATCTGTTTGTACTCTTGATTGATGAGCGCCCGGAGGAGGTTACCGACATGCAGCGTTCTGTAAACGGGGAGGTCATTAGCTCTACTTTTGATGAACCAGCCGAGCGACATGTTCAGGTGGCTGAAATGGTAATTGAAAAGGCCAAGCGGCTGGTGGAGCATAAAAAAGATGTTGTTATTTTGCTCGATAGTATTACCAGGCTGGCCAGGGCTTATAACTCCGTCATGCCTCCAAGCGGTAAAATTTTGTCCGGCGGGGTTGACTCCAACGCGCTTCAGAGGCCTAAACGCTTTTTTGGAGCAGCTCGCAATATTGAGGATGGAGGCAGTCTCACGATTATTGCCACGGCTCTGGTTGATACCGGCAGCCGTATGGATGAAGTGATTTTTGAAGAATTCAAGGGTACGGGTAATTTGGAGATTCAGCTGGATCGACGACTGGCTGATAAACGAATGTTCCCGGCAATTGATATTAAAAAATCCGGTACAAGGAAAGAGGAATTATTGATGGATGATGTTACTCTAAATCGAGTCTGGATTTTAAGAAAATTACTGGCATCTTTGAATCCTTCTGATAGTTTGGAATTTTTACTTGAAAAAATGCACGGAACCATGGATAATAAGGATTTTTTAAATTCAATGAACTCTTGAGCCTAATGCTGAGCCTGATACGGACATTTTGATAATACTATTTTTTATGATGTATTACAGGTCATAGCGGGCTTTTGAATAAAATTATTAAAGGAGATTTAATTAATGAAACCAGAAATTCATCCAAAATATTCGGATACCACAATACAATGCGCCTGCGGTCACAGTATAGAAGTCGGTTCCACTAAAAAAGATATTCGTGTTGAAATTTGTTCAAATTGTCATCCATTTTTTACAGGTAAACAAAAATTAATTGATACAGCAGGTCGAATCGAGCGTTTTCGTAAAAAATACGCGAAATTTCAAAATAAGCAGTAATGGGCGATTATATTTATGTTTGATAAATTACCGGGTGTTGAAGACCGGTTTGTAGAACTTGAAAATTTATTAAGTGATCCTGCGGTAGTAAAGGATCGTCAACTTTATCAGAAATATATTCGTGAACATGCTGAACTAAGCAGCATTGTGGCAACTTATCGGGAATATAAAAAAAACATTATTGAGATTGACGACAGCCTTGAACTCTTAAAAGACTCTGATCCCGATATAGTGCGTCTGGCCAAAGATGAGCTAAACGGACTAAACAGCCAAAAAGAAAGAATCGAGAAGGAGCTAAAAAAACTTTTAATCCCAAAGGATCCATTGGATGATAAAAATGTTTTACTGGAAATCAGGGCTGGTACCGGTGGTGATGAGGCAGGCCTTTTCACAGCCGATCTTTTTAAAATGTACTCTATTTACGCAGACAGCAGGCATTGGAAGATTGAGGTGATGAATCACCACACCACCGGGGTCGGGGGATTAAAAGAGGTTATTGCTCTGATCAAGGGCAAAGGAGCTTATAGCCGTTTAAAATATGAAAGCGGTATTCACAGGGTTCAGCGGGTTCCAGTTACAGAGACTCAGGGTCGTATTCATACTTCAGCAGTTACTGTGGCCGTTTTGCCTGAGGCTGAAGAGATTGAGGTTAATATTGATCCAGGAGAGATCAATGTGGATGTTTACCGGTCCACTGGTCCTGGGGGTCAGTCAGTTAATACCACTGATTCAGCTGTAAGAATTACTCATCTGCCCACTGGTCTGGTGGTGACCTGCCAGGATGAAAAATCCCAGTTAAAAAATAAAAATAAAGCCATGAAAGTGTTGAGATCTCGTTTGCTGGATCAGATGAGCAGGGAACAAAACGAACAGCGATCCAAAGAGCGTAAAAACCAGATAGGAAGCGGCGACCGAAGCGGTCGCATAAGAACCTATAATTATCCTCAGGGCCGTGTCACCGACCATAGAATCGGATTAACTCTTTATAAACTGGATGCCATTTTGCAGGGACAGATTGAAGAAATTATTGATGAGTTAACTACTCATTATCAGGCACAGGCCCTCCAGGAACAAATAGGATAATCGGCTTTTGCATGATTTCCAGCCTATGACAGGGAAAAAAAATTCCTGGACAATTCTTAAACTTTTGAAGTGGACCACGTCCTATTTTAAAAACCACGGTATTGAAAGCTCCCGTTCTGCAGCTGAAATACTTCTGGCCCAGGCATTAAAGATCAAACGAATTGATTTATATCTCAATTATGATCAGCCTCTGGTTTCTGCAGAGCTCAAACTGTTTAAAAGCCTGATTAAACGGAGAGTTAAAAGAGAACCTGTGGCCTATATTGTGGGATCAAAAGAGTTCTGGTCTTTACCCTTAACCGTCAATCCAGCTGTTTTAATTCCAAGGCCGGAGACAGAGTGTCTGGTTGAAGCCATATTAAATCTGGAAGATAAGAGCGCTGGATTAGATTCCAAAAACATTTTTGACTTAGGTACTGGTTCCGGAGCTGTTGTTTTAGCTCTTGCCCATGAAAAACCTCAGCATATTTATTTTGCATCAGATAAGAGTTTTGATTCAATCTGTCTGGCTCGTCAAAACGCGTTGGCCCTGCATCTTGAAAAAAATATCATTTTTTTGGAGGCTGACTGGTTTGAACCCTTTTGTCAAAACCAGGCCATGTTTGATATTATAATATCTAACCCGCCTTATATTCCGACTGCAAAAATTTCACGTTTAGAACCGGAAATTCATCAATTTGAGCCAAAGGGAGCGCTTGACGGGGGCCAGGATGGTTTGACCTGTTTAACAAAAATAATCGAGCAGGCACCGCTTTTTTTGAAACCTGGTGGCTATCTGCTGCTGGAAATCGGGTATGATCAAAAAGAGGCTCTAAAAAAAATTATTAAAAAGAGAGATGCTTACCATGACCCGGTGATTATAAAAGATTATAGTGGGCATGATCGGGTTGTTCAGATTAGGAAGAGAGACAGATAGTTAAAAAAGTATTGCGAATTAGATTATGATTTGTTAACTATCATCGGATTTAGCTAAACGATTTAATTTAAATAACGGTTTATTTAAACAACAGAAAAATAACACGCCTGCGGATCTGTTTCCCGGTGCTTTTATTGAAAGTCGGAAACAGGGATGATGCTAGGCGCAAGCAAAACCAACAAGGAGAAAAATTATGGCTTATACAACTATGAAAGAACTGCTTGAGGCCGGGGTCCATTTTGGTCATCAGACTAAACGCTGGAATCCCAAAATGAAACCTTATATCTTTGGGGCTCGAAACGGGATCTATATTATTGATCTGCAGCAAACAGCCAGGATGTTTAAAGATGCCTGTAATTTTATTACCAAGACAGTTGCCAACGGTAAATCAGTTTTGTTTGTGGGTACCAAAAAGCAGGCCCGCGAATCTATTTACGAAGAGGCTAATCGTTGTGAAATGTTTTATGTTCATAATCGCTGGCTCGGCGGAATGCTAACCAATTTTCAGACTATCAAACAAAGTATTGACCGCTTAAATTATTTAAATACCATAGAAACCGACGGGTCAATTGATCTTTTTCCCAAAAAAGAGAGACTTAAGCTTTTAAAAGAACAGGGTAAACTTGATAATACTCTGGGCGGTATTCAGTCCATGACCAAACTGCCGGGCGCTATTTTCATTGTGGATCCTAAAAAAGAAACCATTGCCGTGCGGGAAGGGCGGCGTTTGAATATTCCAATTATTGCAATTGTGGATACTAATTGTAATCCAGACGATATTGATTATATTATTCCCGGCAATGATGATGCTATTCGAGCCATTAGATTGATTTCTTCTAAAATAGCAACAGCCTGTATTGAAGGAAACCGGCTGCGGGAGGAAAAACAACAGGCTGAAACTGACAAAGCTGAGGATGTTCAGGAGAAACCCGCATCAATTTCATCAGATCTAAAACCTGGTGAACGCAAAGTGATCGCAGACGGAACTAACGGGCCAATTGTGGAAATTATCAGAAAATCGGCTGAGGAAACCACAGACCAGGCAGAGGAAAACAGCGGAGTTAAAACAGAAGATTTGAATAGCGAAACAACAGGAGAGTAAATAATATGGCGACAATCAGTGCAGCAATGGTAAAAGAGCTTCGCGCGAAATCAGGAGCCGGAATTATGGATTGCAAGGAAGCCCTTGCAGCCTGTGAGGGTGATTTAAGTCAAGCAGGAGATTTTTTAAGAAAAAAGGGATTGGCAACTGCCGCCAAAAGAGCCGGCAGGGCAACTTCAGAAGGTATTGTGCAATCCTATATTCACATGGGCGGTAAAATCGGGGTTATGGTTGAAGTAAACTGTGAAACTGATTTTGTAGCTAAAACCGATGATTTTATGGACTTTGCCAAAAATCTTGCCATGCATATCGCTGCAACCTGCCCTGTGGGGATTATGCCGGAAGATGTGCCAAACCAAGTTATTTTAAAAGAAAAAGAGATCTACCGGGCACAGGCTCTGGAAACCGGTAAGCCTGAAAAGATTTTAGATAAAATTGTAGAAGGAAAAATTAATAAATTTTATAAAGATAACTGCCTGATGAATCAGCAATATGTAAAAGATCCTGATAAAACCATTGCTGATTGTTTGAATGAGGTAATTGCAAAAACAGGTGAAAAAATTTCCATTAAGCGTTTTGCCCGTTTTCAGATCGGTGAGTCTTGAACCCGGCACAACCCAAGTATAAAAGAGTTCTGCTCAAGCTCAGCGGCGAAGCCCTGATGGGTGATCAGGGCTTTGGCATCAGTACCGCCATGCTTAAATATGTGGCCGGGGAGGTTCTTGCAATCTGCAGACTTGGAGTAGAACTGGCGATTGTAGTCGGGGGCGGCAATATTTTCAGAGGGGTGGCTGTCAGCTCGCAGGGAATGGAACGTACTTCAGCTGATCATATGGGTATGCTGGCTACTGTAATTAACAGTCTGGCACTTCAGGATGCTCTGGAAAAGTGCGGCATTGAAACGCGTGTTCAAACAGCAATTTCAATGCATGAGGTGGCCGAACCCTATATTTTAAGAAGAGCTTTGCGTCATCTTGAAAAAGGAAGGGTAGTCATTTTTGCGGCAGGTACCGGCAACCCCTATTTTACGACAGATACTGCAGCAGTTTTAAGAGCCCAGGAGATTCATGCTGAAATTTTATTAAAAGCAACCAAGGTTGACGGGCTGTATGATTCTGATCCAAAGACCAATTCTGCTGCCGAATTTATCAGGTCAATTAAATATATGGAAGTTCTGGAGCGTCAACTCAAGGTGATGGATATGACCGCAATCTCTCTGGCCATGGATAATCATTTACCGCTGGTTGTTTTCAGCCTGACCGGTAAGGCTAATATCCAAAAGATCGTTTGCGGTGAGTCCGTAGGTACTATTATCGATAATTAGCTATCCTATAGAGATTTTTCAAGGAGGAAAACCCCATGCTCGAATCTACCGGTCAGGAAACCAAAGATCAGATGGATAAATCTATAACCTCCCTTTATAATGAGTTAAATCGGGTAAGAACAGGGAGGGCTTCACTATCTTTACTTGATGGCATCAGAGTCGATTATTATAGCACTTTGACTCCTTTAAATCAGATGGCATCCTTATCTGTTCCAGAGAGTCGTTTAATCATAATTCAGCCATGGGATGTTTCAGTAATTAAAAATATTGAAAAAGCTATTTTAAAATCAGATTTGGGTTTAACTCCTTCCAGTGATGGCAAACTGATCCGGATTTCAATACCTGTTTTAACCGAAGAACGGCGTAAAAAGCTGGTTAAAATTGTTAATCAAATTTGTGAAGATCATAAAATCACTGTTCGTAATATCAGGCGTGATTCCAATGCACTTTTAAAAGGTTTTAAAAAAGACGGTGATATTTCCGAGGACGAGGCTTTTAAAGGTCAGGATCAGATTCAAAAAATTACTGATGAATATATAAGTAAAATTGAAAAAATCAGTAAAGAGAAAAATAAGGAGATTCTTGAATTCTAACCCCTCTTTTCAAGAGCAATCAACTCGCCCATTAAAGAGTTCCGGTGTTGGTCTTCCGTGGCATGTTGCCATTATTATGGATGGCAACGGTCGCTGGGCTAAAAAACGACTGCTGAATCGGGTAAAAGGGCATGAAAGAGGTATGAATACAGTCCGGGAAATTGTTACAGCCAGCAGAGAGATGGGAATCGGTATTCTTACGCTATATGCCTTTTCTACTGAAAACTGGCAGCGTCCCAAGTATGAAGTTTCAGCCCTGATGAATATTTTAAGACGATTTTTAAAGTCTGAACAAACAGAAATGACAAAGAATAATATTCGTTTGAATGTGATTGGTCAGCCTGACCGCTTATCTGCAAATGTTCAAAAAGTTCTTTTTGAAACACTTGAGCTAACGGCTGATAATTCCGGCATGGTTTTAAATTTAGCTTTAAGCTACGGCGGTCGGAATGATATAACCCAGATGGTTCGGACAATTGCCCAAAAGATAATTACCGGCAAAATTGATGTTGAGGCAATTGATGAGCAGTTAATTGCTGATCATCTTTACACAGCTAAATTAGCTGATCCTGATCTGGTGATTCGAACCAGTGGTGAAATGCGAATCAGTAATTTCCTTTTGTGGCAGATTGCCTATTCTGAATTATTTATAACCAACACCTTATGGCCTGATTTTGGTAAGGCTGAATTTATTCAGATTTTACATGATTATGAGCATAGAGAACGCCGCTTTGGTAAAGTTTAACAAAACACCTTTTTTGTCGGATTCCTGAAATTATGTTTTTAAAACGCTGGATTACAGGCATTGTGGCCCTGCCTTTACTTATTCTTCTGATATCAAAGGGGGGGCATGTCTTATTTGCTCTTTTTGTTGCAGGTCTCAGTATCCTGGCCCTTTGGGAATATTATATAATAGCCTTTAAAGATGATTCAGAGGAATCAAAATCCTTTACTTGTTTTGCAAATTTTATTTATCGTGGATCAGGTTTTTTTTGCGCTATTGCTATTATATGGCTGGTTTATCAAAGCCGGTTTGAACTTATACCGGCAATATTTGTTCTAAATTTAATAATTATCGGTTTTTTTTCTTTATTTTGTTTTAAAAACGATATCATGGCGCCTGTCAAGGTAGCCAAACAGGCTTTGGGGATTATTTATATTCCTTTGACCCTGTCATTTTTGATTTTAATCAGAAATGATGTTAACGGCAGCAACTGGATGTTTTTTATTTTTTTGGTAATTGCTGCCGGTGACACAGGCGCTTTATATGTGGGTTCTTTTTTAGGTCGTAATAAGATTTGTCCCTGGGTGAGTCCCAACAAAACCATTGAAGGCTCTGTGGGCGGACTTTGTGCCAATATCCTTATGGGTTTGATTTGCGGAATAGCATTTTTGCCTGATCCTGGCTGGCTGATCTGGGTCTTTTTATCTCTTGCAATCGGGATAGCAGGGCAGGTCGGTGCTCTTTTTGCGTCTGAATTTCAACGGGCTGCACGTGTAAAAGATTCAGGGCGGCTTTTGCCCGGCCACGGTGGTTTTTTAGATCGTCACGACTCCTTATTTTTTGCATCTCCTGTTCTTTATTTTTTAAAGACTATTTTAGTTAAATTATGATAGCGCTTTCCATTTTTGGTTCCACCGGCTCTATCGGCCGACGCACTTTATAATTTGACGTAAAATTCCCACCTCTTTTTCCCGTAACAACCT
>JASFBJ010000524.1 GCA_030149585.1 Desulfobacterales bacterium
TCCTTTAGGCTGATTTCTTCGCCAAGTTGTGTTTTGACAAATGCAGGACTGGCAATTCCAAAAAAACCGGTATCTTTGCACTGAATCAAAAAATCCTGCATAATGGGATGATAGGCCTGCCCGCCGAGGCATGGCCCCATAATCAGAGCGATTTGTGGAATAATTCCGGAAGCAAGGATCTGGGCATTAAACAGCCATGCATAACTTTGCAAGGTATCCATCCCTTCCTGGAGCCGCGCTCCGCCGGAGTCGTTTAACCCAATAAATGGAATTCCCATATCTTTTGCCATGGTAATGGCTTCCGAGAATTTTTTGCCGTGATATTCACCAAAAGTGCCTGCCATGGTAGTGAAATCTTCTGCAGCAGCCATAACAAGCCGTCCATTTACCTTACCAAAACCCACAACAACAGCTTCAGCCGGAATTTCTTTTTTATCCAGTCCAAAAGCCGTGGTTCTGTGCTGAACATACAGACCGGTTTCAGTAAATTTCCCATCATCAAAAAGATAGGCCATGCGTTCTCTTGCGGTTAGCTTGCCTCTGTCATGCTGTTTCTTTATGGCCTTTTCACCGCCCATATTAAGAACTTTATTTCTTTTTTCATGGTATTCTTTGTAAATTGTTTCATAACCCCTAAGTTCCTGTTTGGTACCCATGTAGATTTTCCTCCTTGAAATATAGATTTAAGAAAATGTATGTTATTATTTAATAAATATTCGTTTTGGATCCAGAATCCTCAAAGTGAGCAACTCTTCTTTTAAAGGAGCAGTTGTTTCTGATACATTTTCAGAAACATTTAGGTCCCATCCGCAATGATTCTTTATTTTTTTAATTACCAGGTCTGGAGTCTTTAGACCCGGATCCGGAAAATAGTGTGTCAGCATAAATTCATCTGAAGCAAGATTTTTTTTAAAAATTCCCATTGAAGATATAATAGTTGTGACCCTGTCTCCGGAGAAAGTGACATATGGAACATTTTCAACGAATCTTTTTTGCGACTGCTCGGCGATAAGCACAACCTCCGTAGCATTGGCCGCATCATTGCTGCCTCCTGAACCGGTTATATAGGAGCCTGCAATTTTTGTCGAGTTAACATTTCCGTATTTATCGATTTGACCTGCGCCCATTACACTGACAGCGCTGGAGTTTGTTCCTGCGATAATAACGGAGTAAATATCGAGAGTATCGGTTAAAATTTTACACGTAGGAATATTGTAAATAGAAGCAAAAAAAGAATCAAAAGGCCTTGGTGTAAAACCGAAAATTCCTGTCCCTGATAACAGCTCGATATCACTATCCATGGGTTTTAATTTATAATAAGCCAGCCAGGATGCAAGGGCTGCTACTCCAGCCCCACCCAGCCTGACCTTGTAATCATTTTTTAAGACACGTTGTTTTATTTCTATTGACGCCATAACAAACATTGTTTCCACACTGGTTGCTTTGGTGTTAAGAGAACTGCCGGTTATCAGTTTTTTTCCGTCACCGTTCCAGGCCTTTTATCTGG
>JASFBJ010000270.1 GCA_030149585.1 Desulfobacterales bacterium
GCAGCTATAATAGGACCAATTATAAAGCCAACAGCCCCGAACATCATGATTCCACCTAAGGTGCTGAAAAAAATCAACAGCTCATGCATCTGCGTATCTTTACCTACCAGCATGGGTCTTAAAAAATTGTCCAGGCTGCCCACAACTGCGCCGCAAAAAACAGCCAATCCTATTGCTTTGCCCATATGACCTGCCATGCCCAAAATAATGGCTGCCGGCACCCAAATCAGGGCTGATCCGATTCCAGGCAGAATCGACAGCAGAACCATAATCATTCCCCAAAAAACCGGACTTGGGATACCAGTGACCGCAAAGGCCATTCCAGCTAAACCGCCCTGCAATAATCCGATTATGGCAGTACCTTTGATGGTGGCCCTGGCCACAGAGGTGAAACGCTCCATCATGCGTTGTTCGTCTTTGTCCTCAAGCGGCAGATAATACAAAATTTTGTTGATCAATTTATCGCCGTCCATCAAAAAAAAGTACATGGTATAAAGCATCACAAAGGTAGTGAATAAAAAATTCATGGTACCTAAGGTAGCTGACGAAAGACTGTTAATCAGAAAGCTGCTGACACCGCCCACTAATTCACCGGCCTTTTGAATAAGCATTTCACGGTAGGGCGCTATCTGATCAAAATATGGCAGGGACTTCAGGGACGTAAAAAAGACGTCTGGTTCAGCGATCTGTTTTTGCACCCAGGGGGTAACGGAATGTCCGACCTTGATTGCCTGGTTCATAACAATCCCCAGCAGACCGGCCAGTGGCAGGAATAAAAAGAAAATAATCAGCAAAATTGTTGTAAAAGATGCCAGGGCACTGCGACCTTTGAACCAGCGCTCAAAACAAAGATAGAGCGGATGGGCCAGGGCACTGAATAATCCGGCCAGGAAAATGGCCATTAAAAAAAACCGGATCATGGAAAGAAAAATTGCTGAAATAAAAAAAAGTACCAGCAATAGAACCGACTTGTTGACAATTTCATATCTCATCTCAACTATTCCTTTGATATGCAGTTATTCCAATTTTTTTCAATCCTTAGCATATTCTGAACTTTCGCAACGCTGCCAGGCTGGATGCATCGGCGCTTAAAATGTAAAGTTGTTTTTACGCTAGCCCTTAGAATCGTCAGGGGGCATTGATGCCGGCAAGTCGCTTTTTACAGTCTGCTGAACTGTTTGGTAAATAGTTTGAAAGATTTCAGGAAAGCCGGTTGGAGAAACTCTGCCTGCTTCAATAAATTTTACCACAATCTCTTTACTTGTTTTCAGGATCTGCTCATCAATTGATTTTGTTTTCATAAATTATTTTCCTGTTATCTTGAATGGCTTAATTAATATTATCTGACCTTATAAACAGTAATTGGCTGATCAAGTCCTTTTACCAGCACCTTTGGCAATACATCAGCCTGAATTATTCCATTGAGCTTTTGATAAGTATTGCTGGCTATTAGAATTTCACCGCCTTTGGCCAGGGCCTGTAAGCGAGCGGCGATATTTACAGGCATTCCAATGGAGGTGAATTCTTTTTTCCGTAAAGATCCCAGTATGCCTGAAAACACATTTCCAGTACAAATCCCAATACCCACTTTAAGTCTTAAACCGGTTTTGAGGCAAAGACGCTGGTCTATCTCTTTTGCCTTTTCCTGCATAGCAACAGCAGCGCTGACAGCCCGCAAGGTATCATCGGCACAGCTTATTGGGGAGCCAAAAACAACCATCATTCCGTCCCCCATGTGTTTGTCCATGGTTCCATTATGTTCAAAGGCAATTTCGCCCATTGGAGTAAAATAATCATTATTTAAAAACTCAACCAATTCTTCAGGCCTTATATTTTGCGACATGCCTGTGAAATTACGAATATCTGAAAATAAAATTGTAACCTCATGAAATTTTGGCTTTAAAGCTGTTGGAGAATTGTCAATTTCCCTGTAAACCTGTTCTGGAATAAACTGTTTGAGATATTTACGGACCGATATTTCATGAATTTTTGCTCGAAGTTCCATATTATCAAAGGGCTTGGTTAAAAATCCGTCAATACCGTTATTGGTAGCCTGTATGGCAGCTTTCATAGTGGCATAACCTGTTAAAATAATACGGGTGATTTCAGGATTTAAAGATCCTATCATAGACAGGGTTTCAAGCCCGTCAAGACCGGGCATTTTATAATCTGAAATTACTGTGCTGATCTGATTAATATTTTCTTTTATCAGATCAACTCCCTGTTCACCGTTGCTGGCAAGGTAAGTTTTATAAGGTTCTTTTTTAAGCGCTCGCTGAATAGAACGTCTGACACCCTCTTCATCATCGATAAAAAGTAAACCGCTCATTTTTTTCACCATTTGATAAATCTTAGATTTTTATTTCATGGTTATTTAGTATCATTATTCAAAGTATTAAAATACTCTTTAATTTTCAGTAAAGCTTCAGCTCGCGAACTAACCTTACGAATAGAAATTCTGAATTTACTGCTAAGGGGTAATCCTTTGACAAACCAGCAAAGACGGCTGCGAATCAGATAGCAGGCTGTTTTTTCACCATAATAATTTATAACTGCATCAAGATAATCCAGCATCATTTTATTACGGTCTTCTATATTAATACAAGGCTCCGGCTGATCTTGAAAGCGGGCAATAATCTGGGAAAAAAGCAGGGGGTTTCCAATAGCCCCGCGACCTACCATGATTGCATCACAATTGGTTTGTCTTTGAAGACGGATTGCATCAGACGATGTAAGCACATCTCCATTCCCGATTATTGGAAGAGAAACTCTTTCTTTTAAGGTTTTAATCAATGACCAGTCAGCCTGTCCACCAAAACCCTGGGTCGCAGTCCTGGGATGTATTGCAATGCAATCCACTCCGCAATCCTGAGCAATTTTGGCGATTTTAATGGCCTGTTCCCCGGTATAATCCCAGCCGGATCTGATTTTAATGCTCAGCGGAATGTCAATGGCCTTTCGCGTGGCTTTCAGTAGTTTTTCGGCCTTATCCGGTGTTTTCATCAGAGCCGCGCCTGAGCCGGATTTTAAGATCTTTCTAACTGAACATCCAAAATTGATATCTACAATATCCGCGCCAAGAGATTGCACCACAGCCGCAGCTTCTGCCATGATAGCAGGATCAGAACCAAAAAGCTGAACAGCCAGCGGCTTTTCCTGGGGGCAGCTTTCTAAAAGTCTACTGGTTTTTGGAGATTTATAAACCAATCCATGAGAGCTTACCATTTCAGAATAAACCAGAGCACAGCCGGCCTTTTTGACCATCAGCCGTAAAGGCAAATCAGATATCCCGGCTAATGGCGCAAAAACCGTTTTGTTTTTTAGCTTAATGGGGCCAATATTCATTTTACCTTCACTCTGTTTTAAACTGTCCTGACTCGGGTGCTACTGGATTGGCGTAGCAAAAAAGGCAATTATGAAAACAGGGATGAAGATGATAAACTCCAATATCAATCGAGGTCCGGCAGGTGCATCCAGAACTGATTCGTTGCCCAGTGTCTTTTCGCAAAGATAGCCTGCCGCCATATAATTCCATTAAAAAATCATTGGGGACGCAACTGCTTGGCAAAATAGTGGATTCATCGGGCAAATGTGCTATCAAAGTTTTTTCACAACAAGTAAAAAGGCTGATTTCCAATTGAGTCAGATGATCTTCCATCTTAAGCAAAGTAGTGATTTTTTTTTCCAAAGGTGGATCAATAAATGAAAATCCCTTAAGCGGCGCAACTCTTTTCTGAATTTTATGATAATTATCCATAAAACTGGTGATACATCTTTTAATGCCGCAGGCCGCAGCCTTGTGGGCAATTAATAAAAAATCGCCAAGATTATTTAATCTTTTGCCATCCTGCCTTTTATAAAAACAGATTGGATCAAATCGCCAGTTAATTATTTGAGCGCCAAAACGCGTCGCAAGTTCAGTCAGTTGAGCGAGTCTGCTGGTCAGGGAAGGGACATTAGGTTCTAATAATCTGTCATGGGTGTTGATGGTAAAGTTGAAAAAAAGATTATAGCCCATGGCTTGCAATTTTTCACCATCATTATTATGTAAAAAATGACCAAAATTTTTTGACCAAAAAATAATTGTGTTTACCTGTTTTGGACTAGCCTGAACTATGGAGACCTTTCGGTTGTATGGATTGGTAATCTCAAAAAAACCTTTTTGGATTTGATCCATGAACCAGGACATATAAAACGCCGGTATATCAGTTCGTCTGGAGGCTGAAATTACTACCTGGGTTGCACAGCTCATTTTTTTTTCAGATCAGCTAAAGAGATAACTTTGGCCCCTGAAGATTTTAAGGTTGTTTTTTTCTGCTCATTTTTTTCCAGCGCATCAGGCGCTGATTTGGGACAAACAACACGCTCCATTCTTATTTTACGTCCGTTCATAGTAAACTGATCCCCATTGATATACTCATTTTTTAAAATCCAGCGCACGATCTGGAGCGGAACTTGCAGCATAAGTAATTTAACATGATACCAGTCCGGTTTATTATCAGGCAGAATTTCTTCAATGCGGGCAAAAACTAAAGGAGTTTCATCAAAATAAATCAATACAATATCGTTGTCTGTAGCCATATTTTCAGTGGTTTATTTTAAATTAATTTATATTGGAGATGGGCTTCCATTGGAATATATAAAAATAATAACCAAATAAATTATTTTATCAATATATTTCTTAATACATGAAGATATAGCTGGTGTAAAGAAATGAATCATGCATAGAGGTATTATGAAGTTTCCAACAACTATTTAAAAAAATACAATTTACGATAATAAGCGAAATTTAAGGAAATTTAAAAGAATTTTATTTATCAAATTTTAT
>JASFBJ010000271.1 GCA_030149585.1 Desulfobacterales bacterium
TTTTTCATGATAACCGGCTTTGTCAAAAAGCCTTTTATGCCTAATTCAGCAGCTCTTTGCTTTGAAATAATTTCACTAAAGCCGGTGCAGATTATAATCGGGATGTCAGGGCGAATTTTTATAAGACCGGCTGCAAGCTGATTCCCGGTCATATTGGGCATAGTCAGATCAGTGATTACCAGATCAAATTTATCAGGCTGCCTTGAAAATGTTTCCAGTGCCTCTACGCTGGATGTCAGGGACGTGACCTTATAACCAAATCTTTGAATCATCTGCTTTTCCATGGAAGCTATCATTTCCTCATCATCGACCAGCAAGATATGTTCATTACCGGTGGGTAAGGAATCATGGGAAACAGATTTGAATGGAGTTGAATCATTTTTTATTCGAGGCAGACAAACCGAGAAAACCGTTCCTTTGCCTGGCTCACTATAAACACTGATATTTCCTTTACAGTTTTTCACGATTCCATGAACCACGGCAAGACCCAGGCCAGTGCCCTTGCCATCTTTTTTGGTTGTAAAATAAGGATCAAAAATTCGCTTTTGAATTGCGGGCTCCATCCCGGGGCCTGAGTCTCTGACTTTAAAACAAAGGTATGACCCCGGCATCATTTGGGGATCAATTAAATCAGCAACCCCCAACTCAACTTTTTCCAGGCTGACTTCAAGAATCCCCCCTGTTTTTTCCATGGCATGAAATGCATTGGTGCATAGATTCATTATTATTTGATGCATCTGGGTGGGATCAGCCATAACAAGGCCGCAATCTTTTTCAATTTTCCGGTGAATTTCTATGGTGGTCGGCAAAGAAGCTCTAAGCAGTTTTAAGGCCTCTTTTATTACCAGTTCAACCTTTAATGGTTTTAACTCCTGGTTGTGTTGCCTGCTGAAAGTAAGTATCTGTTGAACCAGATTTTTGGCGCGCAAGGCGCCGCTTAGAACCTTATTTAGGTTTTTTTCGACAATACTGTCTTTGGGCAAAAAATCCAAAGTCATTTCAGTGTAGCCGATAATTGGGAATAAAATATTATTAAAATCATGGGCAATTCCACCTGCCAGGGTTCCAATGGACTCCATTTTTTGAGCCTGCTGAAGTTTTTCTTCGAGTTTAATACGTTCTTTTTCCGCCTGTTTTTGTTCTGTGATATCATTTAATATACCACACAATCCTTCCGGCTCCCCATCCTTATTATTCAAAACCCAGCAGCGTGTATCTAATAAAATCCGGTTTCCCTTTGAATCAAGTTTAATCAGATGACCGCGCCACTGCCCATTGCGCAAAGTTTGTTTAACAATCCGTTTTGCCCCTATCCCAGGCTCCTTATCTTCCTCCAGCCCCAGCCCCAGAATGTCAAGGTCCCGCTCCATAAGTTCATCAGGAGAATAACCCAAAAAATCCGCCATAGCTTGATTGGCAAATTTAATGCGCCCTTTTAGATCAGTGGCAATGATACTGTCTTTGATTTGAGAGAGAAGCATGGCTTGAAACTTTAAATTTTTGTCCGCCAGCCTGCGCCCGGTAATATCTCTGAAATTTCCCTGAAAACCTTGCGCCCAATTCCCTTTTTTAATAATATTGACGGAGCCTTCTATCATGCGCTGAGCGCCGTCCTTTATAATTAACTCATATACGATGTTTGATACAGGCTTTCCTGTTTTAAAAACCTTATTATACTCTTTAAAAACATATGGAGCAGTTTCTTGAGAAACAATTTCAGTGTAATTTTGTCCAATAAGCTCTTTTTGAGAAAAACCTGTTATTTTTGCAAATGCATTATTCACTGCTGTAAAATTACCATCAAGATCAACAGTAAAAACCCCTTCAATGGAATTTTCAAAAAGGGAACGATAGCGCTCTTCACTCTCTTTTAAGATTAATTCAGTAAGTTTATTCCCGGCAATCTCTTCACGCAGCTCAACCCGGGCCTGGTTTAAGTCTGCTGTGAGTTCTTTAACCTTTTGCAATAGCATGACATGCGCCTGTTGCTGCTCTGTATGGGAGTGTTTATTATCTATTATATCGTGAATTCCCATTTAGATCACTTCCTTTCAATTATTATGAAGTGCTTATTTCAACATAATAATAGGCATCCTTTATTAATGTCCAAAGATAGTTTACACTTTTGACGGTCTCGCTTTCTCGTTTCTCGTTCCCACGCTCCAGCGTGGGAATGCAGACCACATAGGGTTCCCACGCTGGAGCATGGGAACCAGGCAAGAAGCAAGATCTAAAAAGTGTAAACTAAATTTGAAGAATACCTAATAATACACCATTTACAATCAACATAAAATTAATTTTACACTTTATTCCATGATTTTGCAATTATAATAATTGAAAACCCCAATCCGTTCGTGAAAACTTTAGAAATCGGAAAAATCATCATTTCCCAGAGGTATCACCTGACTAGGATTAACCTCTTTTGTCGCGGGTCTTACGAGTTTTGAACCAGCCTTATTTTTTGTTGGAGCATAAAAAGTTTTATGAGCAGTAATTGATTTGGTTTCAGCAAATTGCGACAAAGCAGAAGTCTTTCCACCGACCATTGCCATTAATTCGCCAACCATGCTTTTCATCTGCTGGGCCTGGGCGCTTAGCTCTTCAGAGGCGCTGGCGGATTCTTCGGCGCTGGCTGCGTTTTGCTGGATTACCTTATCCATCTCGGTGACTGCGGTATTTACCTGACCTATACCCTGGGCCTGTTCATTGGAAGCTGAGGATATTTCACCTATCAATTCAGCAACCTTGGAGGTACTTTCTTCAACCCTGCCAAATTCATGGTTGGTTGTATTTACCAGTTCAGAACCTTCCTTTACCTTTTTAACAGTTCCATCAATCAATACTGCCGTGTTTTTGGCAGCCTCGGCTGAACGCAGGGCCAGATTTCGAACTTCTTCAGCCACCACTGCAAATCCTGCCCCGGCCTCACCTGCCCTTGCTGCTTCAACAGCGGCATTTAAAGCTAATAAATTGGTTTGAAATGCAATTTCATCAATAGTTTTGACCACCTTCTGGGTTTGGCCACTGGCTTTTGAAATATCTTCCATTGAAGCTGTAAGCTGTGTCATGGATTGATTGGCAGAAGAAACCACCTGATTTGCTTCTTTCATCAAATTATCAGCCTGCCCGGCATTGCCGGCATTTTGTTTGGTCATTGAAGACATCTCTTCCAGTGAGGAAGATGTTTCTTCAATACTGGCTGCCTGTTCTGACGCGCCTTCCGCCAGGGACTGGCTGGCAGAGGATACCTGGCCGGAAGCTGAAGCCACCTGATCAGCGCCCTCATTCATGCTATTTGAAATGCCTGTAAGTGAATTAATAATTCCTCTTGCAATAAAAACCGCAAGCCCTGCCCCAATAAAAAGTGCAATTATTCCCACAATAGAAATAATGACCTTTAACTTACTCGCACCGCCTAAAAGAACATCCTGTGTGACCATATTTTTTTCAACCACTTCAGAAACATTATGCATCAGCTCTTGAACCTTTTCCATATTTTTCTCGGTAATTGAAACAAAAATATGATTTGCTTCCTGCTGGCCACTTTCCATCTTTCTCACAATTTCGCGGCATTTATGTAAAATATCTATTACAGCAATCATATTTGGTTCAACTTTTTCATGCAAAAGGGCCATAGCGCCATCATAATCTTGTAATTCAAGCTTTTCATTAATTAATTTACCAGTGTCATGTATGATCTGGTGCGGGCCTTTTATCTTTTCGATAAGCGGTGCAAAGACTGGAAATTCCTTTGCAAGAGCATCAGCCTTTCCTTCATATAACCATTTACCAAGATTGCATTGCCTATAATCAAGCTGCACTGATAATTTATCTTTTTTCTTGATAATTTCACTAATAACCGTTTGTACCCAGATGCGATGGGCAACCTCTACTCTGTAAAAAAGTGTAAAACTTTCTCCAATATTTAACTTATTCATCTGTTTTTCAATATCTGTTGCAGAGCTGTGAAGCAGATGATGGGGCTCTTCCATCTGTTTAAAGATCGATGCAATATCAGGAACAGCTTTTTCAGCCTCGATTCTGCCCTGCCCGTATAACCATTTTCCAAAACCACAATTTTTATGATCGGTCTCTAACTGCATGGTTTTTTGATCATGATCACTCAAAAAAGCGTTCAGGTGTGACACCCAATTTAGATGAGCAATCTCTCCGGCCCTCATTTCACCAATGATCTTTTCTCCTGTAATCATGCTGACGGCGTTTGTCACAATTCCGCTTACCCCAAAATAGCCGGTTAATCCAATGATTACCAGCGCGGCAAGGATAATGCCGAATCCCATTGCAATCTGTTTACCTACTGTCATTTTTTTAAACATCATTTTCTCCTTTTTTAAATATTAAAAATTAATAGTTTATGCTGCTTTTTCAAGCAGGATGATATCTTCGGCATTAAGTACCTGATCAATATCAAGCAAAATTTTAACACCACCTTCCAGCTTGGCCATGCCGAGGATATATTCAGTGTCAAGTTTTGCCCCAAAGGTCGGGGTCTCTTCTATATTTTTGCCCTTGATGTTCAAAACTTCAGAAACCGTATCAACAACAATACCGATAAGGATGTCACCGGCCTGGCCTGGTGTTTCAACAACAACTATGCAGGTTCTGTCTGTATGCCTTGCCTCTTCAAGTCCGAATTTCAATCTCAGACTTAAAACAGGAATCACCTTGCCTCGAAGATTGATTACTCCTTTTACAAAGTCAGGGGTCTGGGGAACCGAGGTTATCGGCATCATGCCGATAATCTCCTTAATTTTCAAAATACCGATGCCGTACTCCTCATCTGCAAGCTTAAATGTTAAATACTT
>JASFBJ010000272.1 GCA_030149585.1 Desulfobacterales bacterium
ATTTTGATCTTTTTGCCGCTGATCTTGCCGTGCAGAAAGTTGCTCTTAAAAAAGATAGCGCCAAAGGGGTATATCAGTTCAGCGCTGTGTCAAAGCCAACCTTCTATACCCAGTTTATCGATAAAAAAGGTAATACACGTCTTAAACTAAAGCCCAAGAATGAAGTCAAAGACATCAAAAAGGTGTTGATGGCCCTTAAATACCAGGCCTTTGCCAAGTCGTATCTGACGCTTGGCAAGTGGAACAATCCAAAACCCCTGGGACATGGTTTGGAGATCATTCCACGTACCGATTTGAGCAATCTGCATGTGGGGGATCTCGTTGAGGTAGATGTCCTGTTTTATGGTCAACCCCTGAGCGCTTCGGCTCGGAGTATTGAATACATCACCGCACACAGCAGCAGCTTTGGTCAAAGTGACAGCTTTTCTCTATTTTCTTACCTGATGAATGGAAAAGCGCAATTTCGTGTGCAGAGCTCAGGTCAGTGGGTGATTAGCGTTTCTCACAAAGGAGACGTCACAAAAGATGGCGAACTGAAGGATCTCTATGGCAAAACGGATCAGGTGTATCATGGCGCCAGCCTGACGTTTAATGTCAAATAAATAAAAGGCATCGGAGTTTTTTACCATGGCCCTCCGGTGCTTTTTTTGTTGAAGCAATCAGGCAACAGTTCACTGTGCCCGGGGATTAAAGGCAGAAGATGACGGGTCAGATGATCGAAGTTGAACATCTGATCTACCGATTCTTTATGTTATATTGATGGAGCCAATCAGTGGAAGAGAATTACAATTCCAACAATTTCTTTGCAAAATTGGCCGGCTTTATACTGGCCTGGCGCCGGCCATTAATGGTAGCTGTTCTGTTTTTGACCGCTTTTTTCTTGTATGAGATGCGCGGTCTAAAGATGGACAATTCCAACGAAGCCTTTTTTGTGGAAGAAGACCGGACACTTGCCACCTACCATAGATTTCATGATACCTTCGGCAATGATGAATTCGTGTATATCTTATTTGAAACCGAGGATTTCTTCCAGCCTGAAACAGTTAAGCTTATCGCCGCGCTCGCCACTGACCTGGAAGAAAATGTCCCTTATGCCAATGACGTGAAATCTCTATGCAATGTTGAATACATTGAGGGAGTTGAAGGAGGGGTAGAAATTTATGACCTGATGGAAGAGTTTCCTAAGACTCCGCAGCAGATGGAGATCATCCGAAAAAAGGCGCTGGCAGAGCCGCTTTATTTGAATAACCTTATCTCTCCTGATGGCAGGACAGCGGCCATTTTGCTTGAGCTTGACCCTTACCCCGGCGACAAGGTGGATGCGAGAAGGACTATTGCGCCGGTGGTCAGAGAGATCCTGGATAGACCACAATATGCATCTCTGGAACATTATACTGTGGGAACTCCCATCATTAATTACGACATCCAGACGGTAACCGCCAGAGAGACTCCTTTATTCATGCTTATCTGCATTGTGCTGGAGATGCTGATTTTGTTCTGGACCATCCGTCGCGTTCGCGGGGTAATTGCGCCGATCATAGTTGTAATCCTGAGCGTATTCTGGACCCTGGGAATGGTCGGTATCATGGGCTGGACGTTAAATATGATGGTTATTATCATCCCAACCCTGCTGATTGCGGTGGGCATCGGCGACTCCATGCATGTTATCGCCGAATTTCAGGATCAGCAGCAAAGAGGCCTTAGCCGGAAAGAGGCAATCACAAACACCCTGACTATAGTGGGACCTCCCTGCCTTCTTACCACTCTTACCACGGCTGCGGCCTTTCTTTCCTTTATGGCAACTGCAATCAAGCCAATTCGGGAGATGGGGGCGTATGCTGCCATCGGCGTAATTACAGCCCTTGTGCTGTCACTGATTGTGGTGCCTGTTTTTTTCTCCTTTGGCAAAAACAGCAAAAAGGCTGTGTCTCAAAATCCTACCCCCAATCGCAAAGACCTATTCGACAGGATACTCGGATGGATAGCCCTGATCAATATAAAGCATCCACGAGCCATTTTTGGAATTTTTCTTGTTTGACTATCCTATCCGCAGGGGGCTATCTCCTGGTTAAGGTAGAGAGTAACACAATCAAGATGTTCAGCAAAGACCTTCCCGTACGCCAGGCCTTCGACTACGTGGATTCTCATATGGGTGGATCTATGTCCGTGGAGATTATGATAGACAGCGGCAAAAAGGACGGAGTCAAAGATCCGGCTTTTTTGCGGCAACTCGAGTCTTTACAGGATTATATAAACAAACATCCTATGACCATGAAAACCATGAGTGTCCTTGATCTTTTGAAAAAGATGAACCAGGCTCTTCATGAAAACCATCCTGAGCACTACACCCTGCCGGAGACTAAAGAACAGGCATCTGAGTATATGTTTCTATATGAGACATCAGGGGGTGGGGAATTAGATAAACAGGTAAGCTTTAACTATGACATTGCCCGGCTGACGGCACGCACCAAAAGTCTGGATACAAAAACATCAAGATTTTCATATCAGATATCACCGGTTTTGCAAAAGAACACCTCGACCCGTTAATTAAAATAGAATATACAGGGATGATACCCATGGTAAATGCGATGTCCGACTTAATTACCTCGGGTCAGATCAAAAGCTTTGGATTTGCCTTTATAGCCATTGCCTTGATGATGATCATAGTTTTGCGATCATTCAAGCTGGGGCTTATCAGCATGGTTCCCAATCTCTTCCCGGTATTAATTGCCATAGGGTTTATGGGCTATGCGGGTATTTATCTTTCCATGGCGCTGGTGACCTTTGGCGCTATTATCATCGGGACCGCGGTAGATGATACCATTCATTTCTTTATGCGCTACCGCCGGGAGTTCAACCGCACCGGCACTTACGAAGAAGCGCTAAAGGATACACTGTTAACCGTGGGCCGCCCTATTACCTTCACCACCATTACGCTGGCAGCAGGATTTTCTGTTTTCGCCATCTCCGACATAAGCAATATTGGTGATTTCGGATTGATGGCAGGTTTTGCCATAATCTGGGCGCTTCTGGCTGACTTCTTTCTGGCTCCGGCCATGATGCTTCTGTTTAAGCCTTTGGGGCAGGAAGGACAGTTGAGTGGTCGAGTGGTTAAATAGTTGAGTGGCCGGAGGTCAGAGCTTGCCCGCCATCTGTCTGGCGGGGTCAATGGTTAGCTAATTGCTAATGGATTGCGTAGGATCTGTCCCTAACAGCCTCCCAGCTTCAGCCTAAGCACCTGAGCACTTACAAATATAGGAAATCTACATGGAAAAAGAAATTCTTCCTCAGCCTGATAAAAACGGAATTATAAGAGCGCTTCCCAGTGAACTATCCGAAGGGAACAGGCAGAGGCTTAAGCAGTTTGGAGCCTTTATCTTTTTGTTTGTCATATTCCATGCTTAAGCAGGCGGTTAAAAGAGCCAAAAAGAAAATGTTTCAAAAAATGCACTTTATTCAGGGAAACGCCGAAGAACTTTTTTTTGACGATGAGTCTTTTGAGTTTGTTTTAATGGACACGTCCTTGCATATGATACCAAAATATCAACTGGCTATTGCAGAAACAGCGAGAGTGTTGAAAAAAGATGGCGTATTTCTATGCAGTACTCCTGTTGTCGGAATCAGCAATGACTTTGATACTACCTGGAAAAAAATTTCAGCCAGGCATGCCATTCATTCTTTTACAGAAGCGGACATTCAAGATGTTTGTTTCCGTAATGGCTTGAATTATAGTCATCTCGACACAAATGGCGGTGTGCTATATTTTCGTGCACAGAAAAAGAAAATGACACAACAAAATTCAGGCTGACACTGTAAGCCGGGGCTATTTTGCAGCAGTTCGAAATACTTTGTTCGGCTTTCACCTTTGGGCTTTGAACTGATAATGACGAGGACATCATGAAAAGACTATTGATAATTATCATATTGGCGGTAACTTCGGGAACAACAATGGCAGAAGAACTCACGGGCCGGAATATTGCCATGAAGATGGATGCAGTAGATACGAGCCTCGATTCCAAAAGAATCGCAATCATGGTGATCAACCGCAAAGGGCAGAAGCTGGTAAGAAAGATGGAGAGCTGTAATAAGAAATACGGCCAGGATGAACGGGGACTGATTAAGTTTATCGAACCACCGGATGTCAGAGGAATCATGTACCTTACGTGGAGTTATGAAGATGTCAATCGTGATGACGATATGTGGGTGTTTCTTCCGGCCGAGAGTCTGGTACGCAGGATCAGCGGCGGCGGAAAGAAAGGCTCCTTTATGAGGAGTGATTTCGCCAATGAAGATATAGAAAAAAGAGATGTTGATGATGACGAACATACGCTCCTAAGGTCAGAAGAGTTCTCCGGCGTGGATTGCTACGTGGTGGAACGGGTAAGTAAAAAGCAAAAAGACACAACCTACTCAAAGCGGATTGTCTGGGTAAGAAAGGATACCTGGCTCCAGATGAAGGTTGAATATTACAACAAAAGGGGCAAACACTTTAAAACTGCAATTTATGGCGGGTTTAAAGAGATCAAGGGTATTTGGACGATCACCAAGATAATGACGGAAACACCCCGCAAGGGATCAAAGACCCTGATGCAGTATGATAACGTAGATTATAATATTGGTTTGTCGGATTCGATTTTTGAGCAGAGCAACCTTAAAAGATGATAAATGTTCACCACGGAGACACAGAGTTTTTATTTTTTTATCCCATCGGGAGACAACGATGGGATAAAACAGACTATCCGTGCGGTAGTCACAAATCCGACCTTTTGAACTGCCGGAGGCTGAAAGCTTTTTGTTTGCCGTCGTCTCCCGGCAAACAAAAAAT
>JASFBJ010000273.1 GCA_030149585.1 Desulfobacterales bacterium
CCTGATTTCACGGCACCGGCATATCATAAAGGTAAATTTATTTCCGTTAAATTATCAGACTATCTGGGTAAATGGGTTGTTTTATGTTTTTATCCAGGTGATTTCACTTTTGTTTGAGCAACAGAGGTTTCGGCAGTTGCCGGAAAATTCTCTGATTTTCAGAATCTTGGTGTTGAAATCCTTTCAATGAGTATTGACAGTATTTTTGTTCATAAAATGTGGAATGATAAGGAACTTTCAAAGATGGTAAATGGTGGTATCCCTTTTCCCATGTTATCGGACGCAGGGGGTAAAGTCGGGACTGTTTATGGTATTTACGATGAAAATGCCGGTGTTGAAACAAGGGGGCGATTTATTATAGATCCTGACGGTGTAGTTCAGGGCTACGAGGTACTCACCCCTCCTGTTGGAAGAAACGTCAGCGAATCAATAAGACAAATCCAGGCATTCCAGCATGTGCGTAACAGCAAGGGAACAGAGGCAACTCCTTCCGGATGGCAGCCTGGGAAAATTACATTAAAACCAGGGCCTGATCTTGTAGGAAAAGTCTGGGAAGTGTGGAAAACGGAAATGGCTTATGAAAAATAAAACAATAAATCCATATGTGGCAGGCGCTCTTATCGCCATATAGCTTGTCTTGTCGGTAATTATTACGGGAAAATTTCTTTCCGGTTCCAACGCTCCAGCGTGGGAACCGGAAAGAAAGATCTAAAAACCGACAAATAAAGAATACTTCTTTTTTTAATTTCCGGTTTTTCCTTGTTTCAGTCTAATTTGCCACACTTGATTCATCCACTATTTTCGAGTTTTCTGTAATTTTCAAACAACCATCTTTCAGGGTCAAAACATTATCAGAAATTTCTTTTGTAAGAGAAGTATAATGGGAAACAACTAACAGCGTGCATTTTCCCTTAAGATTTTTCAGCAATTCAGTAATTTTTAAAGCAGCCTCCATATCAAGAGATGACGTGGGCTCATCAAGTAAAAGCACCTCTGGTTGCATAATCATGGCTCTTGCAATACAGAGCCTTTGCTGCTGCCCGCCTGAAAGCTCAAGTGCGCTGTCATTTAACCTGTCATTTACCTCGTCCCATAAAAACGCATCTTTTAATGCCTGCTCAACTTTTTCCTTAATATATTCTTTATCTTTGATACCGGATAATTTCAGCGGAAAAGCAATATTTTTAAAGATACTCATGGGCAAAGGGTTGGGAACCTGAAAAACCATTCCTACCTTTTTTCTGAGGTCGGTAACAGGCAATTTATGAATGTCTATATACTTGGTATTTAATTTTATCTCAACTTTGCCCTCAACCCTGCAATCCGGGATTGATTCATAAAGCCGGTTTATTGCCATCAATAATGTTGTCTTTCCCACACCGGATGGACCAATGATAGTAGTAATCGCCTTTTCCTCCATTTCTCCCTTAAGATCTTTTAAAACCGGCTTTTTTTTATAAAAACAATTAAGGTTGTTAATCCTGATTTTTATTTTTTTCATGGATGCAAATTATCTATATATGGATGGCAAATCTCTTTGCCGCCCTCCTTTTTAGTATATGCGAAAGGGCAAACAGGAAAACACAGATTAAAAGCAAAATTATACAGGCCCCAAACCCTTTCATCAATTCCTCCTGAGAATTATAATCCGAAGAAATATAGAAAATATAAAAAGGAAGCGCCTCATACCTGGAAAGCAGGGAATCGGGAATTCCGGCCATGGCAACCGCTCCTGTCAGCATAATGACTGCCGCATCCTCTGCACATCTTCCTATGGCCAGGATAATGCCGCTTATAATACGTGAAAGATTATAAGGGATCAATATTAATAATATGTTTTGCAGCCTTGAAGCGCCAAGCGCAAGTCCCGTAGTCTTGATAAAAAAAGGTAAATTCACCAGGGATTGCTCTGTTGTCCTGATAATATAAGGAAGAACAAGGCAGGCCAGGGCCAGGCTTGAAATAAGAAAACAGGGGTAAATATGTTCTGATAGATGTTTGTGAAGAAAAACCGAAACAGCAAATCCAAAAAGGCCAATTAGTATGGAAGGAATCCCGGCAAGAATGTCGAGCAGAAGATTAAAACCGGGTTTCCACTTTTCGTTGCAGTATTCAGCAAGATAAATGCCGGCGGCAACACCTGTGGGGATTGCCCATATAATGGAGGTAAGAATCAAAAGCAGGGTGCCGACTATTGCAGGAAAGAGACCATCAACAACCCTGGTTTTTAAAAAAAGCCCGTCAAGAGGCCTTGTTTCACCGAATATAAGGGGTAAATTCAAAGAGGAAAAGCCCTTATGTAATAAAAAAGCCAGGAGTATCCCTATAGTGCATATAAGAATAATCCCGGAAATCCAGCAAAAAAGTTTGATTTGATATTCCACAAAACGATTCATCTATTCCTCAATATTTTTAAATATCCCAGCAGTCTAAGGGCAAGAATAATCAGGGTTGTAAAGATAAAGAGTATCAGCCCGCAAACAAATATTGATTTAAACTCCGGGCTTTCATAGTCGCTTGCGATAATAAGGGCGATATGCGCGGTCAATGTTCTTGCTGCATCGGAAAGTCCCTTGGGAATTTGCAGTGCATTCCCGGCAATCATAAGTGAAATCAGGGTATCTCCCACAGCTCTTCCAGCAGCCAGAACCAATGCCGAGATTATCCCTTTCCAGGCCAAAGGGATGATTATATAGACCAGTTTCTGGGCAGGCGTGGCTCCAAGGGAATCCGCTGCATCAAGATAATTTTTAGGCACTGCATTAAAAGCATTGGATATAAACAAAATAATGGTAGGAAGAATCAACAGGGCGAGCATAATTGAAGCGCTCAATACACACATCCCTGTTCCTTTTTCAAAAATCTCCCTGATAAAGGGTACTAGAAGAAAAATAGCCACAAATCCGTATATAACAGTTGGAATTCCAGTCATAAACTCTACAACTTTTCTTAAAAACCTGCCAAAATACCCCGTGGAAAAGACGCTGATAAGGGCGCTGCATCCTATTCCAAATGGCGTGGCGATTAAAAGAGCCAGCAAGGCAATAATTCCCGTTCCCGCCATCATGGGAACTATGCCGAATCCGCTTTCATACGGATTCCATTCCAAAGTGAAAAATTTGGCTATATCACCTCCTTTAAATAGCGGAAAACTGAAAAATACCATGAAAAAAAAAATAAGTATTGTAATGGAAACACTGAACAAGGCACTGAAAAGGAAGCCCTTTTCAGCTAATTTTTCAATAGAGGGTTTCATTTTCCGACAGCAATATATCCTTTATCTTCTACTATTTTTTGTCCTTTTTTGCTCATGATGTAATCTATAAACAACCTGGTTAACACTGAAGGTTCTCCTTTAGTATTCATATAAAGGCCTCTTGCTATTTTATAATCACCCTTTAGCACATTTTCAAGTGTAGGTGAAACACCATCTAAGGATACAGGCCCCACAGTATCGTCCAGATAGCCTACCGAGATATAGCCTATTCCATAAGGATCAACGTTTATTGCCGATTTCATGGCGCCGTGGGATTTTACGAAATTTGCCGATTTTATAATTTTCCCTTTATTTAATGCTTTCTTCCAGAAAACTTTCCTGGTGCCGCTGGAAGCATCCCGTGTATATACATTAATCCCTCTGTCTTTAAATCCAAGCGTTTTCCAGTTATTTATTTTTCCTGAAAAAATATCCATCAACTCGCTCTTTTTCATTTTTACTACAGGATTTTTCGGATTAACAACAACGGCAATTCCGTCTATTGCAAATTTATGCATCTTCAGGCCATATCTTTTTATTTCATCATCCGTTGCCTTTCTTCCTGAATTTCCGATGTTAACAAGCCCTTCACCAACCTGCTTGATTCCCACGCCTGATCCGCCTCCGGCAATTGTTATTTTGATATCACTATTTGCGGTCATTATTCTTTTTGCAGCCTCTTTCATAACCGGTATATGGGCTGTCCCGCCTGCAATCCTGAGCGTTCCTTTCACACCCTCAAACCTGTCCAAATCTCCTGCAGCAGCAAATGAGCTTCCTGCTATCATAAAAATCCCTGCCAAACATATTGCTAATTTCATAGTTATTCCTCCTTGTGTTCTATATGTTAATAACCTTATCCGCCAGTTGCATAGCCGTAACAATATCGAGCATATTGGTTGTCTCTCCCACCTGTTTTTTATCAAGCAAATTGAAATGTGTCAGACATGTCCCGCAGACCAGGATGTAAAGCCCATCTTTTTCATATTCTTTCAGAATCGGCAGCACTTCGGAATCTTTAATGGCGAGTTTAACGCCATTGTTGACAAAGACAAGGCGCCACAGTTCATCACCCATTTCCTTTATGGTTTTTAAAAAGCTCACCATAAGCTTTGAGCCTAGCTCATCATCGCCATGTCCCATGCAATCATTGCAAACCATAACCATGATTTTCTTTTTTTCAGTATCCTGTTTTTCAGCCGCAACGCCTTCAGGTTCAACCCCGCCTTCACGCCGGCCTGTGACATGAAAATCCCCTTTTCTTTTCTGCACTGAGACTTCAAAATTCTGGGATTTAAGAAAACGGCTTACATTCTGCTTGGATGCTTCGTTATCTACAAAAATTTTAATGCTGTTTAAGTTTTCCTCTTCTATTGCATTTTTTGTGTGCAATACCGGAGCCGGGCATGCAAGTCCCCTTGCGTCTATCTCTTTTACCATTTAATCATCCTTTCCTGAAAAATTCACTTATGGTTGGTTTTTACTATGCCTTTTTTGGCATCCTTCATTAATGTCCAAAGATAGTTTACACTTTTGACGGTTCTCGCT
>JASFBJ010000067.1 GCA_030149585.1 Desulfobacterales bacterium
TAATTATTTCTGTAATTTTACCGGGGGCCGGCCAATTCCGAAATATGCAAATCCAATATCAGCCAAATATGATGACGAATAAAGATTACGGCCGTCAAAAATAACAGGTTGTTTAAGCCCCTTTTTAATCCTTATAAAATCAGGATTTCTAAACTGGTTCCAGTCTGTGATAATTGCCAAAGCATCTGCATTATTCAAAATATCATATTGATCATCTAAAATTTCGACCAAACTGTTATCAGCCAGCGCCTTTCTGGAATTATCTCCGGCTACAGGATCATAGGCTCTGATCTGCATTCCTTTGGCTGTCAGGGCTTTTATGATATTTAAAGAGGCTGCCTCACGAATATCATCGGTATTGGCTTTAAAGGAAAGGCCCCAGACAGCAAGAATTTTTCCCTGAACCCCTCCCTGGTCTTTAAAATATTCAATAATTTTTTCAGCAACAACGATTTTTTGTAAGTCATTGACCTCATCCACGGCTGTAATCAGCTTTGCAAAATAACCTCTCTCATGTGCGGTATTAATCAGGGCTTTGACATCCTTTGGAAAGCAGGAACCGCCATAGCCAACTCCCGGATAAATAAAATGATACCCGATGCGTCGATCAGAGCCAATCCCCAGCCGCACATCTTTGACATCAGCCCCGACTTTTTCGCAAATATTTGAGATTTCATTCATAAAGGATATTTTTGTAGCCAGCATACAGTTGGCTGCATATTTGGTCATTTCAGCGCTGCGAATCCCCATGATTATCATCTTGTCCCGGCTGCGTGCAAAGGGTGCGTACAGTGTTTCAAGGAGCCTGGCCGTACGGATATTATCAGTGCCCACTATTACCCGATCAGGTTTCATGAAATCGCTTATGGCATCACCCTCTTTTAAAAATTCGGGATTGGAAACAACATCAAATTCAAGTTTCTGATCGCGTTTATCCAGTTCATTTTGAATAGCCGCGCGGACCTTATCAGCCGTACCAACCGGAACCGTTGATTTATTGATAATTATTTTATACTCGGTTATTAACTGTCCGATTTGACCGGCAACCTGCATTACACAGGATAGATCACAGGAACCATCATTATTAGCCGGAGTTCCAACACAGTTGAAAACAAAAAGAGCATCTTCCAGACCCTGGGCCAGGTCATTGCTGAATTTAAGCCGTCCTTGATCTCTGTTTTTGATAACAAGGGGTTCAAGACCCGGCTCAAAAATTGGAATTTGTCCATCATTAAGAAGATCAATAACATCATGGTTAATATCAATACAGTGAACATTATTTCCCATTTCAGCCAGGCAGGCCGCTGCAACCAGACCCACATAACCAGTGCCGATAATACATACATTCATTTTTTTTATTCCTGTTTTTATAAACGGATCAAAGATGATGGAGCTAAAGTTACTCTGAAAAATACACGATTTTCAATATACTCATTTTCATTAATTGTTGAATCAACTTTGCGATAATTATATTCCAGACGAAAACTCAGCCATCTTGCGGGTTGCGCTGTAATTCCAGCTCCGGCCCATCCTGTTTGATCCTCCCTGTCATCATCGGTGTTTAAATACTCGTCTTTGCGAAATCCGCCAAAAATATCAGCGCTATAATATCTGCCGGGATTAACTGTTGCTGTGCCATTGGCCTGATAATAAATATCGAGCCCGAGATTTTCAGCGCCAAAAAGTTCTTCAGCATAACCGCTTGAGCCTGATAAATTGATTGAACCATGTTGAAAAAGCCAGTTCTGATTTAATTCACCGTTAATATTAAAACGTTCCTCATCATCTCTTTCTTCCCAGTCTTGTGTTAAATAACCACCGCTTAATGATAAAAAAGTATTATCAGTCAGGGTATAGTTAAAGCCGGCTGAAGGCTCATGCAGCTTATAATTTTCCGTGTCACCATCATACTCCATAACAGAAATGCTGTACTGGATAAATCCGTCAAAATGCCTTGAAAACCGCTTTAACAGGCGCAATCTCCCTGTCCAGTAATCAATATTATCTGAAGTATCATAAAGACCTTTGGTATACGTAAAACCGGTTTCAATCCCTAGGCTGTTTTCAATTGGCCAGAAAACCAGATCAACTGCCCCATTATGATTTTCATTATCCTCAATATTATCATCTTCATTTTCAAGAATGCCGTAACTGTAATTTAATATAATTGAATCTTGGGGGCCAAACTGATTGGAAAGATTAATGCCGGCGGTGTTTGTGTAATATGGCTCACGGCTGCTTCGAATGGTAAACTGATCTTCAGTTATTGCCTCTTCTGTATAATTAAAATTATCTGTTATTTCCAAACGGGTATTTCTTGATAATTGATTCCATAATAAAAGACCGGCATTATGACGCAGTGTATTATTATCATCATATTCCTGATAAAAGCTGTATGTCGGCGAATAAGATATTTCAGCCCCTTTTTCTCTTTCAAGAAAGCTTAAAATAAAGCTGGTGGAAATAGTCGTTATATAATCATCTTCCTGATCATTATTTGTTAAGTCAATATTATCAGTATACTCTTCGGTTATGGTTAACTGGGGAGCAAAGGTTGTTTGATAACCAAAGCAGACTTCAAATGTTATAAAGATAAAAAACAGGGCTGGTATATAATAACAGGTTTTCATATTTATAAGCTATCTTTCAAACTATCTTTCAAACTAGGGGACAATAATAGTATCATTGGCTCTGATTAAAACATTCTGGCTGAAATCATTGCCTTTTAATATTTTTTTATAATTAATTTTAATAACCTTGTCTTTTTCGTTGACTTTTCTATATAAAATTATCTCTTTTTTTGAGGCCCATTCAGTAAAGCCTCCGGCTAAGGCAAATGCCTGCAAAACAGTTAACTCTTTTGAAAGAGAATATTCGCCGGTATTAACCACTTCTCCCAGGATATAAAATTTCTGGCTGGCTGGATTTCGTATAATTACAGTGGCATTTGGATTGGTGACAAACTCTTTTAAGCTGTCCTCAATCTTTTTTTTAAGCTGAGACGGGGTCTGCTGAGCAGCTACTATATCATCCAGCAAAGGAAAAGAAATTTTGCCGTCAAGCCGCACCAGAACTTCTTCCCTGGAAAATTCAGGTTCTTTCCAGACAATAATTTCCAGAATATCACCCCTGCCGATCTTATAAGTGTCACCGGCTTTTGCGCCCGAATTTTTTACTGCTGCAGGAAAATCATCAGCAGCGAAACAAAAAGTTCCAAAGACACCTGCAAATATTATAAACAGCAAAGTCTGAAAAATTATTTTATATTTCATAATGGCTTCTCCTGTTATTTATTTCAGGGGCTATTTTTAAGAGTTTTCATAATAATCTTTATACCAGTTAATAAAATTCTTAATTCCTGTGCGAAGGGGGGTGGCAGGTTTAAAGCCCACATCCTGGATAAGATCATCTACATTTGCATAAGTTGCTGGAACATCTCCGGGTTGCAGATCCAAAAATTCCTTTTGGGCTTTAAGTCCCAAAGCATTTTCAATTTCTTTAATAAAATCCATTAAGTTAACTGGATTATTATTACCGATATTATAAATTTTATATTTGACATATGAACTTCCTGGATCCGGCATATCACCGGACCAGGCTGGATTGGGGTCGGGTAGCCGTCCCATAACCCTGACAACGCCTTCCACAATATCATCAATATAGGTAAAATCCCGTTTCATATTTCCGTGATTAAAAACCTGAATTGCTTTGCCGCTTAGAATTGCTTTGGTAAATAAAAAAAGCGCCATATCAGGTCGTCCCCAGGGCCCATAGACAGTAAAGAATCGAAGACCCGTACAGGCCATGCCGAATAAATGGCTGTAGGTATGCGCCATTAATTCATTTGCCTTTTTAGAAGCCGCGTAAAGGGACACTGGATGATCAACATTATCATGAACAGAAAAGGGCATTTTTGTATTAGCGCCATAAACAGAACTTGAAGATGCAAAAACTAAATGTTTGACATTATTATGTCTGCAGCATTCCAAAAGATTAACAAAACCAACTATATTGGATTCAACATAGGCATGGGGATTTTCCAGAGAATATCTGACTCCAGCCTGGGCAGCCAGGTTGACTACAACATCAATCTGATTGGTTTTAAAAAGTTTATCAAGTTCAGGCAAATCCGCCAGTTCCTGGTGCTTAAAAATAAATTGTCTGGAATCTTGCAGTTTAGCCAGACGATTCTTTTTTAAATTAACATCATAATAAGGATTAAGATTATCCAGACCAATAACAGAGCAACCATCTTTAAGCAGTCTCAGGGCAAGATGGTATCCGATAAACCCTGCAGCTCCGGTGATTAAAACATTTTTAAAAGATAATTTCATAGTATCCTCATCTGGCAAGCTGATATAGCTCCGCCTGGTAAATTACATTTTTTTTAGGTATCCTTCAAATCGGGTTTACACTTTTAGATTGTTTTTGCCTGGTTCTTATTCTCTAAAGTAGTACCCCATGTGAGAACCCATATGGTATGCATTCCCACGCTGGAGCGTGGGAACGAGCTTTATATTTCGCGGCGCCATTTTTTCCTATAAGAAACAAGAAGTTTCTTGGTAGAAATTTCTTAATTCTTAGCGAGCCCCATGCCCGAAAATAACTGTTTTTACGGTACGCATGATAATCATTATATCCATTAAAAAAGTCAAATTTTTTATATAAAACAGATCATAATTCAACTTTTCAGCAGCATCTGCAACTGATGCCCCATATCCGTAACTCACCTGGGCCCAACCGGTTAACCCGGGTTTTACGGTAAACCGCTCAGCATAATATGGAATTTTTTCTTCCAGTTCCCTGACAAAATAATCTCTTTCAGGCCGTGGCCCTACAAAGCTCATCTCACCTTTTAAAACATTCCAGAGTTGTGGAAACTCATCTATCCGCCATTTACGAATAAACCTGCCCACTCTGGTTACCCTGTCATCATCGGTTTGAGCCCAGACCGGTCCACTGCTTTTTTCAGCATCTATCTTCATTGAACGAAATTTATGAACCATATATGACTTTTTTTTCTCTCCCACTCGTTCCTGAGAAAAAAATACCGTTCCTTTTGAATCCAGCTTGATTATTAAAGCCACTATCATTAGAAAAGGAGTCAAAATAAGAAGCATGCTGCTGGATAATATTATATCGACTATCCGCTTTACATATCTCAATGCAGATGATTTGTAAAAACCCTCCTGGAAAATCAGCCAGCCTGGATTAATCTCTTCCACAATCAATTTTCCCGTAAGCATCTCATAAAAAGTGTTACCTTCCATTACGTTAATACCTTTTACCCTGCATTTTATAAGTTCTTTAACCGGCAAGGCACCTCTTTTTTCCCGCAAAGCAACGACAATTTTCTTTGTATTGAACTCTTTGGTCATTTCGCACAACCCGATAAAGTTGGGCTTAAAGAAAAAAGAGGTATTATCGGCAACATATTTTTGATTGTTTTTTTGTTTGGAAACAACAGCCTTGACTTTATAGCCGCAATCCTTTCTCCCCTCAATCTCTTTGATAATATTCCCGGCAAGATCGCTTGTGCCTAAAATAATAATATTTTGATCAAAAAAACCTTTTTTGAGAATACCGGCATAGCAAAACCGCCAGGAAACTATCAGCACAATAACAAATCCAATACTGACTATGAAAATGCCGTTACCAATAATAATGCCTGGAAAAACAAAATAGATTCCCGCAAAAATAATTGAAGCTGCCCCGAGTGCCTGAAACAAACGAATGAACAGCTCTCCAAAGGTATCGGTTATTTTTAAATCATAAAGATCATTAAAATAGAGGCAAATCTGGCAGACAAATGCAATTAACGCTGCTTTTAAAGTTAACATCTTAATAACAAATAATGCTTCCGTCCCAAGAATAAGCCAGCCGGCCACCATGACTGAAGCATAAATAAACAGGCCTTCGCCAATAATAAAAATTATATTCCTTGCAGGATAATATTTTTTGAATATTCTCAGCATAGATTAGAAAAGAGGCTATCCCTTTGTTGAATGATAATTCTGATATTTTTTATAACCATAATAAGATGCTGATTTTACGTTAAACCAGTTTAGAACAACCCCAAGTATTTTCTCCCTGTCTAATTTGCCGACCAGCTCTTCAATAAGTTTTCGAGGGGTACTGCCTGCTTTTACAACAAAAATAATTCCGTCAACCTGTTGATAAATGGCTTTTGTCTCAGCGGTGAGCTCCATTGGGGGTGCATCTATAATAATATAGCGATCATTATATCTGGTTTTTACTTCTTCCAAAAGATCTATCATCTGCCTGGATGATAATAATTCCGCTGGGTTTGACGGTATTTTACCACATGGGAAAAGCGTTAATTTTTCGATTTCAGTTTTTTTCAACAGCTTTGAAATAGACTGTGGTTTAGCAAGATAATCACTTAAGCCTTTGGTCGCAGACAATCCAAATATTTTTTGGATGCTGGCTTTTCTCATATCACAATCCATAAGCAAGACATGCTCTTCTATTCCCTGAGCAATGCTGATAGATAAATTTGAAGCAATAAAGGATTTACCCTCTCCAGGCACTGCACTTGTTACCATTATTGTTCTGGGAACTTTACCGGAATCGGGAAATAAAATATTACTTCTCAGGATCTTAAACATCTCTGCTTCAAAGGAGTCTGGATTTAAACAGGTTACCAGATTTTTATCCAGTTTATTATTAATAATCACAGGTATCCCGAGTTCCGGAGCAATATCCGGTTTTTCGAACTTATCCACAGCATCAATAATATGTGATGCATATACCGGCTTTGGTGTGTTATCAGACTTTTCTAAAGCATCAAATATTTTACCCATTTTAGAATTCCTGTTTGATTGACTATATATTTATAATTTTCCTGGCAAATTCCAGGGTTTTGTCAACACCTTTAAATGTTAATAATGCAAATCCTGAAAAAAGCATGAATGATATAATCAAAGAAAAAACAGTTCCAGTTAGATTTACCTTTTGCCAAAATCGATCAATTGGATGATAAATTCTTGGAATTGTACCTATAACCGGTATTTCAAAGGCTGATTCAATCTCTTCGGGTTTCTTAAAGGAATTTATAAAATATTCCAGTAAAAAAATAATCCCAAAACCTGTGCCAAAACCTGTGCCGATAGTTAAAATAAATAATTTTTGCATATCCGGCTTAATTGGTTTTTGAGGCATCCTGGCCGTATCAATAATACGAAATTGTTCGCCTTTTTGTTTTCGCTCCATGTTGACAGCTATTTCAGCTTCAAGTTTTCTGTTTAAAAGCGAGCTATAACTGGCTTGAATATTTTGGTAATCACGTCTTAGACTGAGCAATTCCTGCTCCCTTTTGGGAGTATTTTCAACCCGTTTCTGATAAATATTTATCTGTTTTTGCAGGTCAGTGATTTCAGCGATTAGATTATTTATTTCCAAAGTTGTCTCTATCAAACGTCGTTTGTTTTCAGCTGTAAGACGAAAATTATTTGATTCAGGACCAGGCATTAAATCCTGAGACTTAAGTTTTGTTTGCTGCTTTAATTTTATTTCATTTTCCTTGATCAGTTTTTTTAATCTAATAACATCAGGATGCCTCTCAGTATATCTATTCTGCAATTCTTCCAACTGAGATTTTAAACGTTCCAGACCGGCACCTTCAGCTTCACCAGATAGTACTCCGCTTTCCCCTCCTGAAACCAGCTGCTGCAATCGAGTATTTTGGCCTTTAATTTGTTCCAGCCTGTTTTTAGCATCCCGAAGACTCTCCTGTCTCTGACCAAGTTGCTCCTGTAAACGATCCAGTATTCTTAAATTAGTTTCAAGTTGCTCAGGAAGTTCCCCCATAAATTTTTTCCGGTATATTTTCAGATATTCCTCAACTTCCTCCAGCCGGACTCTCATATTGCTCAATTCATCATCTAAGAAATCACTGGTGCCAATAGCCTGTGATTCCCTGACTTTCAGGTTTTCATCAATAAAATAAGAGGCCAGACCATTTGCAACCTGAACAACTTTTTTAGGATCTTTACCTTTAAATGTAATTGAAAATGAGTCAGCTCCTCGTCTTCTGGCTCTGGTGACTTCTATAGTAATTCGATTGCGAAGGTTGGCAACTTTATCCTCCATGAACACATTATTATATTGCGGTTCCTTAAAAAGATTAAAATCTTTTATTATTTTTTCCAAATTGGTTCTACTTTGAATCTGCTGTGATAAAGTATTGATTCTGGCACTGGTATCAGTTGTAATCAGGGACTGCACATAACTTTGAGGGACCCTTTGAGGTTCTACCAGAATCATTGTCTTAGCGCTATAAACTTTAGGCAGGGTTATGGCCAGATAAATACCAGCTATCATTGCAAGGCATAGCGGAATAATAATATACCAGCGCCTTCTTATTATAATTTCAATAATTTCGTCAGGTTTTATTGGGAGATTTGCCTCTGCCATATTATCCTCTATACCTTTATAAATGGCTGGTTTAAAATAATTTCAGACCTTTTCCAGATCATAATCTCAGTTCATAATGTTTTATCTTATTTAATAATGATTTATAACTGATATCAAGTATTCCAGCAGCTTTTTTCCGATTCCAGTTAGTACTTTCCAGGGCTTTTTTCATCATTTTTTTTTCTGCCCTTGAAACAAATTCACTGCAAATAGATTTTAAAGACAGATTGCTTAAATCATGAAAATGATTTTTTAATTTTTCAACTTCAGCCAGTGCGTAAATATCATTTGCCTGTGGATAAAACCCAGGCAGAGGAGAAATATCTTTTTCACAACATAATTTTTGATAAATCCAGCTTTCATCGCCTCGAAATACAAGATCCTTTACGTACTCTTCCAGCTCTCTTATATTTCCGGGCCAGTGATAACTATAGAAAATATTTTTTACACGGCCTGATTGTTCAAAACAGCTTTTGCAGTATGCTATACAATATTTATATGAAAAATAATCTGTTAAAAGAGAAATATCATCAATCCGTTCTCTTAGTGGTGGAATATCCAATTGAATAACATTGAGTCTGTAATAAAGATCCTTGCGAAATTTGCCCATCTCAACCAGATCTCCAATCTCAATATCCGTTGTTGCTATAATCCTGGTAAACGGCTTTTGATTATCCTGCCAATACCTGGACTGCCGGCCATCTTCAACTAACCAAAGCAGTTTTGACTGCAATTGTTCTGGAATTTTTTCAATCCTGTCTAATAATATTGTCCGGTTATTTAAAATCTTTATCTGATTATTGCTGTTTTTATTATTGCTTTGAACATTTCCAGCATAAACTCCAAAGAGTTCCTTTTCAATAATTTCCAGTGAAAGATCTTTGGCATTTACCTTAACAAAAGCGCTCTCTTTTTCTAGGCCTGCATGATAAATGGCCCGCGCTATCAGTTCTTTACCTGTTCCGGCTTCGCCCTGAATAAGAATTGCCTCCGGCGATTTTCCCAGTTCAGGAATTATCTTTTTTATTGCCCTTATCTCTGGTGAATTCCCGATTATCGCCGGGTTATAATTATTATTGGCATTTTCATTATTTTTCTTTAGCAGTTTTTTTATACTCTTTTGGATTTCAAAAACTTTAACCGGCGCATTTACCCTTTTAACATTCTTGAAACAGTCTCTGATAATAAATTTTTTAATTTTATCATCATTGGAAATTAAAATAACCGGTAATTCAGGACTGATTATTTTAACTGCATGTAAAAATCTTGCTGCATTTTCTAATGAAATTGGTTTAAAAAGAATAAGTTCAGGTTCAAGAGATTGCAAATTATCAAAACAGCTGGTTTCCTTTTCAAAACAAAAGGGAAGATAGCCCAATCTGGCAATAATAGACCTTAAATAATCTCTCTGCGACGAATTTATTTCAAAAATGACAATCTTATGTTGATCCGGCATATCGATCATTCGCTTTTGTCAATAACAGCCTAAAACATCTGCTGATTCCCATTCAACTAACAGTATATATGTAGATTAAAATTCATTTACCGTTTATCATTTACTATCCTTGCAAGCAATGCGCCATTACCCAAAATGAAATTTTGGGAAATCTCTTTTATCCTGAAATAACAGTTATTATGAAAAAAAATGCTATTAATAAGTAACGCATTACACTTTTTATTTGCAATCTTTTTCTTAAAAATATTTAATTGAATCCATTTTTAAGGATTTTTTTTCATAAAGGGAAATAAATTCGCTTGCCTGATAAGTTTAATTAGGTTATTAATGAGTAATTAATTACATACTATGTATATAATTTGCTTAAATCTATAGAAAACTAACAAATTCTTTTATCATTAATCTATTTTTTACGATTGGTTATATGGCAGGTTAATAATGGCTAAATCATATAAGTTGCTTATTATTGACGACAGCGAAGAGGTTTTAACCGCTCTTTCCGGTTATTTTACAAAAAAAGGCTATCAAATTTTATCAGCCTCTAACGGTCTTGATGGGCTTAAGCTGATTGATAATGCAACTCAAGAATTTGATCTGGTTATTACAGATCTTGTTTTGCCGAATATCAGCGGAGTCGCGGTAATCTCTATCCTTAAAAAACGTTATCCTGAACTTCCGGTAATAGCTATAACAGGCTGGGGAGAACATCCCGAAGCCCTGGCAAGAGAAGCTAATGCCAATATAGTGCTTGAAAAGCCCTTTAAGCTACCTGAATTTGAAAGATTAATAATAAACCTTATAGAAAAAAAACTGTGAAAAATCATCCCAAAAAAAGAGTGTAAATACCAATGCGTCCCCCAATTATCGGTGTTAGTGAATCTATTATCAGAATCAGAGAGCTGATTAATCATGTAGCTCATACCGGCTTAAACACGGTGATTACCGGAGAAAGTGGTGTGGGAAAAGAGGTTATAGCCCAAAGTCTGTACCAAAAATCTCCGCGGCTGGGCAAACCTTTCATAAAAATCAACTGTGCCGCCCTTCCAGAAGGCCTTTTGGAAAGTGAACTTTTTGGTTTTGAAAGAGGAGCCTTTACAGGCGCGGAACAAAAACGAAAGGGCAAATTTCAACTGGCTCACGGAGGTGTTTTACTGCTGGATGAAATCGGTGATATGTCTTTGCCCTTACAGGCAAAACTGCTTCACGTTTTACAAAGTGGCGAATTTTCACCACTGGGATCTGAAAAAGAATTCAAGACCGATACATGGGTTCTGGCCGCCACCAACCATGATCTATCGCTGGATATTAAGGAGGGAAAATTTAGAGAGGACCTTTTCTATCGACTCAACATTATTAATATTTTTCTGCCCCCTTTACGTGAACGGCCTGAAGATATCCGTCCCCTTATCGACTATTATATTAAGGAATACTCCTCTCAGCTTAACACCAGCCGGCTTGATATCCCTGATAATTCGGTCATTCAGAAAATGATCGGTTATCACTGGCCAGGCAATGTCCGAGAGCTGCAAAATGTATTAAAAAGAATGCTGGTACTGGGCAATTGCGACCAGATTATGGATGAGGTAATTAGCAACAGCTCTAAATATCTGCAATCTTCCAGGCCTGAAACTACAAAGGATATTCCAAAAACAGCCGGCGTAACTGCGATTTTAGACATTGAAGGGGAAAATCCACTAAATATGAAATCATTTTCCCTGAAAATAATTAAAAAAAAGGCCGTTGACAGAGTGGAAAAAGAAGTAATCTCCTATGTTCTTGACAAAACACGCTGGAATCGCAGCAAAGCCAGCAAAATTCTTAAAATCAGCTATAAAACCCTGCTTTATAAGATAACAGATTTGGAAATTAAGCAGCCTGTCCAATCAGATGATATCTCAATATAATGTAAAATTAGACGTCTGAATTTAAAGATATTACATTTTTTACATAATATCTGTTACAATTTATACATAATTATTATTACAATTATTTCCCATATCTGATTTTTGAAAATAGCCGGCTCTTATAATAATATTATATAACTAACTTATTTTATACATATTATCAATATTCATATCAGCTATTAAATGAATTTATAATGCCTGACTAATGATGGTATTTAATTTGCATTAAATTATCACAGATTAAATCACCAATATGAACCAGTTAAATTTTCAGATAATTAATTTAAAAAAACTAAAATAATCAAAAATTAAAATCCCTAATTCTAAAAAAAAATATTTATTATGAATCAGCAAAAACAAGAGTTTAATACAGCAGATAATTGTGGCAGACGGAGCGGAGCGGATCGAAGACATTTTGATTATACATTTTATATCCCTGAAAGAAGAAGCGGGATTGAAAGACGATCCGGCAAAGACAGACGTAAAATAATCCGCACCAGCGCATCTATGTTGCAATAATAGTTTCTTCCAAGCTATCCCCTGCTCCTTTTATTATAAAAAGCCGGTCCCTTGGAGCATTTTTTGGTTTTTCCCCCACTAATAAGCTTTTCTTTTTTTCACATAGGTTGAGAGGCCTGCTTGTGGAAGTTATTTCGTCCTCATTCCTTAATATTATTGAGATCAAAGAAAAACTATGTTTCGGATTATTAGTTAGTTTTGGTTAATATAAGACTGAAATATAATTTAATGGAAAAAATATTGACTTATAATTACAGAAATGATTAGTTTTTGATATGGAGGTGAGATGATATGGAGCAAAAAATCATGCTCAGCACTAGAGAAATTGCAACATTTCTTAATATCAATGAAAAAATGGTCTATTCCCTTATTTCAGATAAAGGACTTCCTGCAACCAAAATAACCGGCAAGTGGTTGTTTCCGCGCCACCTTGTAGAGCAGTGGCTGGAAAATGAAACCATTAATTATCCAAAAACCTTTAATCCACGCCACCCCTGTCAGAGTCTGCTCGTTATAACCGGAAGTAATGACATACTGCTTGACAGGATGATCTCTCTTTTTAATCGTCTCCATTCTGAGCATGTGGCGGTTTTCGGCAATATTGGAAGCGCCGGCGGGATCAAAGCATTAAAAAATAATTTATGCCATATTGCCGCAAGTCATCTTCTGCAGGATGATGAACAGGAATATAATTTTGACTTTACATCCCGTGAATTTGGAAAAAACCCTCCTGCTTTGGTTAATTTCTGCAAAAGGGAGCAGGGTCTTATTATAACTAAAGAAAATCCCCTTTCAATTTCCGGCATTTCAGACCTTGGCCAAAAAGGCCTTAAAATAGCAAATCGACCTAAAGGCACAGGAACCCGTCTGCTTCTCGACAGAGAGCTGAGCAAAGCAGGGCTCAATGGTTCCAATATCAAAGGATACGAACAGGTGTTCAGGAGCCATATGGATGTTGCCCTGCAGGTGTTTTCAGGCAGCGCTGATACAGCTCTTGCCATTAAACCTGTCGCAAGCCTTCTAAACCTTAAATTTATCCCACTTCGACAGGAACGATTTGATCTGCTTATTTCAAAAGATTTTTTTTTCGAAAAAAAAGTTCAAATCTTTCTGGAACTTTTACATGAACCGGAATTTCATAAAATTGCCGATGAGCTGGATGGGTATGATCTAAGCCTGTGCGGTAAAGTAGTATTTCCCAAACCAGAT
>JASFBJ010000068.1 GCA_030149585.1 Desulfobacterales bacterium
CCATCATAGGCGGGGGGCCGGGCGGATATGTGGCCGCAATTTGCGGAGCTCAACTTGGCGCGCAGGTAACCTTGATCGAAAAGGATACATTAGGAGGCACCTGTTTGAACCGCGGATGTATCCCGACTAAATCTCTGCTTCAATCAGCTAACATTCTTAAACAGATAGAAGCCGCCGATACTTTCGGCATCACAGCGGAAAAGATCGCTCTTGATTTTTCAAAGGTGTGCAAGCGCAAACAACAGGTGGTACAACAACTGTTAAACGGCGTTAACTTCCTGATGAAAAAAAACAGGATAAACGTTATCAACGGAACCGCGACCATTGTTGAACCAGGGCGGGTAAAAGTAACCGGTAATGAAAATATGATAATTGAAACGGATCAAATAATAATAGCAACAGGTTCAAAGCAGGCTTTGATTCCGATTAAAGGCGCTAACAAAGAAGGCGTCATCAATAGCGACGAGGCCCTTGCAATGGAACGGCTTCCTGAAAGTATGATTATTATAGGCGGCGGTGTCATAGGGCTTGAATTTGCTCAAATCTTTCATGGATTCAAGACACGTGTCGCTGTTATCGGGAGGGCTCCGCAGTTGTTGCGGTCGGAAGATGCCGAAATTGCGCAAATGTTGGAAAAAATTTTAAGAAAAGAAGGGATCGATATTTATACGGGCGCTGAAGTAAAAAGGATAGAAACGGATAAACAAGGATATAAAACAGTCTTTTTTAATGCCGGCGATAAAGAAAACAAACTTGCGGCCGGCACGGTGTTAATTGCCGCGGGACGGCGAGCGTGCACTGAAAATATCGGATTGAAAAAACTTGGTATCTCTTTAAAAAAAGGCTTCATTGTCGTCAATAAGAAGATGGAAACAAATATAAAAAATATTTACGCAATCGGCGATGTGACCGGAAATCCCATGCTGGCGCACAAAGCAATGGCTGAGGGCAGATGCGCGGCGCAAAATGCAATCGGCATAGATTCCAAAATCGATTATAAAGCAGTGCCCAGATGTATATATACCTCTCCTGAGATAGCTTCTGTTGGATTGACCGAAAAGGAAGCTTTAGAAAAATACGACGGTATCAAGATTGGAAAATTTCCTTTTAGAGCTAACGGGAAAGCATTGATACTGGATAAAACAGAGGGTATGGTAAAGTATATTGTTGAATCAAAGTATGACGAGGTGCTTGGTGTTGAAATTATAGGCCATAACGCCACGGAAATGATTGCAGAAGCTGTTTTAGGAATACATCTTGAGGCTACTGTTAATGATTTTGCTTTAGCTGTTCACGCGCATCCAACATTATCGGAAACCATAATGGAAGCTGCTTTAGGCACAAATGGAAAATCCATTCATATTTGAATAAAAATCAGATCTCTCCATAATTGGGCCCGAATTCTATGAGAAAAGCACCTCCGTAGCTCCTATAAAATAACCTAATTTGTTGAAAATTAAGAGATTGAATTTGATTAAGGCGGTCTGCCATGGACCGCCTTTTTTTATTTTTATTTCACGTCGTGAGAACTGCAAAATTCCAATATTTACTATACAAAAAAATTAACATTTTTCTCATTAAGCCTAAACATTGAGATGGTTAAGTAAAATAAAAAAGAAGTTATTACCTAAACCATTTTAATAAGGGGGGAAAAATTGAATAAAACCATTCTTATAATTATTGATGGATGCCGTTCCGATGCTTTGGAGCAGGCAAAAACTCCGAATATTGATTATATGATCGAAAACGGCGCGCATACCTTGAACGCCCGGACTGTGACTCCTTCTATTACACTGCCTGCCCATTTTAGCATCTTCACATCTTTGCCGCCGATAGCGCATAATGTGCTTACCAATACCGGATCTCCCAGCCCGTCATCCACAGCAAGAAGCATTATAGATGTTGTAAAAGATTTCGGTAAAAAAACCGCAGCTTTTTACTCCTGGGAGTATTTTAGAAACCTTTCAATGCCAGGCTCCCTTGACTACTCACAATTCATAAACAGCGGCTCTGTGGAAAGCCGCGATATTGAAGTTGCTCAGGCCGCCGCCGGTTATCTGCGATCCAGCAGCCCCGACTTCTGTTTTGTTTATTTTGAGGGAACCGATATTGCCGGACACAGGTCAGGTTTTATGTCGGTTCCATACCTTGACGCCATTGAAACCGCGGATACAGCGCTTGGCATTATTTTAAATGAGCTGGAAAGAGCAAATCTGTCTGATAGTTATAGTATCATCTTGCACAGTGATCATGGCGGTATCAATAATCATCATTTGGAAAATACGCCGGAGGTAATGACTATTCCATGGGTTGCGGTTGGTTCTGGAGTGAGACAAAAACACATAATTACAGATAATGTGAATATTATTGATACAGCACCGACTCTTGCCGGTTTAATGAATATTCCAGTGCACCATACATGGCAGGGACGGGCTATAAGTGAAATATTCAAACCAAATGATTTAGAAATAATGCAATTTGACTTTTTGCCCTCTGAACTTGACAAGAGCTCCTTTATTCACAGCAATTTATAATAATAGATACTCTTTTCTCAGCCCTGTTTTTAATACAGAGTAAATCAGCATTGATCAATTTTACAAAAAACTAACTTTTTCCTCATTAAGCGCAAACATTGATGTGGTTTAAAAACCAGCAATTATTAAAAATAAATTTTGAAATTATCTTATTTAATTTGATTAGTTAAAAGGTATCAACAGGTATGGGAAAAAGCGTTTGTTTATATGGAGGGCCTTTATTTGATGGGGAAAAACTCTTAGAAAGGGGAGTAATTATTTTTGACAGGCAGGAAATTAAATCAATAAATGAAGGTGACTGCGGCAAAAGAGCTGATTATTCAATAGATGTTAAAGGAAAACTCATTGCACCCGGGCTTGTTGATCTTCATTCAGATGCCCTGGAAAAGTGCATTGAAATCAGACCCGGTGTCTTTTTTGATGCTGAATTTGCCTTGCAAAATCTCGACAGAAGGCTTGCTGTTTGCGGAATTACCACCTTTTGCAATGCCATAAGCTTTGCCGAAGATGAGTTTGGACTTCGCTCCTGCGATGAAGCAGAAGAGCTGGTTCATCTGATTCACAAATTTAATAAATCCGATGATGCCGGTGTTAATCATCTTATTCACGCTCGTTTTGAGATAAGCAATCCTAAAGCAGAGTCTGTTCTGACACGGCTAATCAATGAAAACCTGATAGATATGGTTTCGATTATGGATCATACCCCTGGTCAGGGACAGTTTAAGACAATTGAATCATATATAGCTTATCACACAGGGACGTATAAGGTTACACCTCAGCAGATCAGTGTGCTGCTTGAACAAAAATCGGCAAGTAAAGAGGAAACTGTAAAACAGGTCATCAGCATGGGGCAACTTGTCAAAAAAGCCGGTATACCATTTTTAAGCCATGATGATGATACAAAAGAAAAGGTCTCTTTTGTGAAAAACACAGGCGTTGATGCAAGTGAATTTCCGGTTTCCATGGAGGCCGCTAAAACAGCCAAAAAATATAATATGGGAGTCTTTATGGGCGCTCCGAATCTAATTCGCGATTGTTCATCAAACAACCATTTAAAAGCATCAGAGGCTTTGTTAAGCGGAGTATGTGATGCGCTGGTAAGTGATTATTGTCCTGAGTGCCTCCTGCAAGTCCCTTTTATTGCAAGCAAAAGGCATCTCCTTGATCTGCAAGAGACCCTGAAATTAGTTACCTCCACCCCAGGGGATTATCTCAAAAAAAGAAGTAAATCCGGAAGGCTTGTTATCAATGCCCCGGCTGATCTGATTATAGTAGATCATGCCGGACCATGGATAAGGACAGCTCAAACATGGGTATCCGGCAGGTGTGTTTATAATTCAAACTGATAAATATATGAAAGGAGTAAAAAAAAATGGGGCAAAAAATTTCAATAAAAACAAAACATCGAGACGGACCTGTACTACGTACAAAGGGCCTTGGCAAAACTTATCCCAATGGGACCAAGGCGTTAAAGGATGTAGATTTTACACTTCATAGCGATGAATTTGTATCTGTTATTGGTTCCTCCGGAGCCGGCAAATCGACTTTTCTTCGCTGTTTAAACCGATTGATCAGACCAACGGAAGGAATGATTGAACTTCAGGGAAAAAATATTACCTATGGAAACGGGAATGGATTAAAACAGGTAAGACAGCAAGTGGGAATGATCTTTCAGCAGTTTAATTTAATACCAAGGCTTTCAGTTCTAAGCAATGTTCTTGCAGGAAGACTTCGCTTCAACCAGAAGCATATATCATATGGAACATCAATAATCAGGCTGTTCCCAAAATTAGAAAAGGAGATAGCTTTTGAATGTCTTAAACAGGTTGGTATTGAACACCTGGCTTTTCAGCGAGCAGATACCTTATCCGGGGGGCAGCAACAGCGAGTAGCTATTGCGCGGACTCTTGCCCAGGAGCCGAAAGTCTTTCTTGCTGATGAACCCATATCCAGCCTTGATCCCCACAGCGCAGAAAAGGTAATGGAAATTTTGCTTCAGATCAACCAGGACCAAAAAATTCCAGTTATTATAAACCTGCACCATATTGATTTTGCACTGCGTTACGGCAGGCGGATTATAGGAATGGCGGATGGGGAGATAATTTTCGATGGAAAGGGAAAGGATATAACACAGGATATAGTAGACTGGATTTATCAGGGACAGGAAGAAGAAAAATGCAAAGCAGAGAGGATTCGCGCATATGCGTGAGTGATTTAGCAGCGGCTTCAAAGTCCCCGCTGCAAGCAGGATTAAAATAATAACTTATCGGATATATATAGAAAAGACGTCAATTATATAATTTGGCGTGTGATTTGAACGTGTGATTTGAAATAGATTAAATAGATTTAATAAATTATAAAATAAAGGAGAAAAGAAATGTTAAAAAAAAGATTTTTTATGATGCTGAGTATGTGTGTTGTTTTTATAATGTTCGCAGCAACTTTTGCCGGTGCCAACCCTTCGGACTGGCCGAAGAAAGTTCGTATCGGGCTTATTCCTACTGAGGGAGGAGCGGATATTATCGCACGTTTTAAACCGCTCATTAATCATCTGGAATCTGTTCTCGGAATTGAGGTTGAAGGAAAAAGTGCTTCGGACTATGCCGGGATCATCACGGCAATGACTCATAAACACATAGAATTTGCCTATTTCGGCCCTAAAAGTTACACAGACGCCGCAAATAAGGCAAATGCCCAGGCCGTGGCGCTTGAAATGGGTGAATCCGGCCAGAAGGGCTATTACGGCGTCATCATCTCAAAAAAGGGATCAGGAATTAAAACTCTGGAGCAGGCAAAGGGGCATGTTTTTGCCTTCAATGACCCCAATTCCACTTCCGGGTATCTGGTTCCAATGGTTTTATTCAAGCGAGACCTCAAAGTGGAACCAAAGCAATATTTCAGCCATGTAAAATGGTCAGGTTCTCATGGGGCGTCTATCCTTGGCGTCAAACACGGCACCATTGAAGTTGCTTCCACCAATGATATTGATCTAAGGCGCATGTCTGAAAAGGGGCAGGTGAGTATGGATGATTTTAATATCCTGTGGACGTCGGACCTCATTCCCGGATCACCAATGTGTGTGCGCGGAGATATGCCGGAGAGTCTAAAGGCTGCCTTTTGCGGTGCATTGATGATGTTTAACAGTGATAAAATGGGACTTCAGAAGCTTCAAATCGGTGGTTATGTGCACTGTGATGACAGCACCTATGATCCAATCCGCTATCTCAAAAAGTTAAAGGCTGAGTTGAAAGGGAAAAAATAGGATGCATAATGAGACAACCTTAGATGATTTTGCGCCAAAATTAACCCCTCAACGCAGGATTATCCTGGCTGCCATGGGAATATCCATGGCAGCTATACTGATCTTCAGTTATATTTGGTGTGACATAAATCCTTTTAAAATCTGGAATAAAAGGCAGAACGCCTTTGAATATCTTTTTGGGCACCAGATATCTGAAATGGACGCAAAGACAGCATTAAGGCAGGCAAAACGACTTCCGGATATCATGGCTTTCGAAGATGCGCGTTTCCAAATCAGAAAGGAGTATGAAACCCTTCCCATTAAAGAAAGGCCGCAGCGAAGCAAACAGGATAAAGCAGCTCAAAGCCTTGCAAAAGAGATATTGGCCAGGCAAAAACCCCATGAACGGGAAAAGATCGTTCAGGAAGAATATATTCGTCTTCTTGACGAAAAAAGGGGTGGATTTTTTCCACCTGAGACTGATTCTTCCAGAGTAAAATTATACTCGGTAGCACTTTTGGAAACAGTTATGATGGCTATATGGGGGAGCCTCCTTGCCGTTATTGCAGCTATTCCTTTTTCGCTTTTTGCTGCCAAAAATATTCTGGAAATCATTGCGCCCGGAGACAGCCGTTTTCATCGCACTCTTCGATGGATATCATATTTTGTGGTAAGGCGTTCTCTTGATGCTGCCCGGGGCTTTAATGAGTTTGTTATGGCGCTCATGTTTGTGGCAATTATCGGCCTGGGGCCTTTTGCCGGCATCCTGGCGCTGTTTATTCATACTACAGGCATACTTGGAAAAGTTTTCAGCGAAGCAATTGAGGCAATAGAACCAGGGCAGGCGGAAGCAATTATTTCCACCGGAGGGAACACCGGTCAGATCATCTCTTTTGCCGTAATTCCGCAGGTTATGCCGACCATAGTCAGCTATAGCCTGTTGAGATTCGAGTCAAATGTTCGCAGTGCCACAATTCTTGGCTTTTGCGGTGCAGGCGGAATCGGGTTTTTGATGTTTGATAAATTAAATGGATATCTTTATCGCGAGGTCTGCACCATGATGATCATGGTAATAATTTCTGTCAGTATTATAGATTTTTTATGCGGTAAGCTAAGAAACCATTTTATATAGCAGCCGTTTTTTTACATAGAGGTGTGTAAATTGTATAAAATAGGAAACAAAATAGATGAGGTGAGAATCGACGGCAATCTTGATGCTTTGAAAAGAGATCTGGAACATTATAGAAAAATCAATATAGAAGCGGTTGAATTGCCGGCTCATGGCCTGGATGCAATCAAGAATGGCTTTCTTGACAAAAGGCAGTTAAAAAGGATTAAAAAGATATTGGAAGAATTTAATTTCCAATACAGTGTCCACTCTCCTAATCCCCTTAACCTGATGGACAGACAAAACCTTGAACAGCATATTTTCGTTTTCAGAGCAAGCCTTGAATTTGCCATGGAAATCGGTTCAAAAATTCTGGTCTATCATCCAGGACGATTTATTCCTGAAGAAACCTTTCCTGTAATGGGCAATCTTAAAATATCGTCAGATGAAAAGCAAAGGCTCCTTGATATGGAAGCACAATCGCTGCAGAAACTTTCTGAGGAGTACCCTGACATTATTATCTGTATGGAAAATGCCAGGCCTTATCTCTTTCACAGTCCATACACTTATGCTGAAAAACCTGATGCCCTGAAAAAACAGATAGAAAAAATAAACAGAAAAAATGTAAGGGCAACCCTTGATATTGGTCATCTTTATATGGCTGCTGTATTTTATGATTTTGACCCTGTTGAATCAGCAGCAGAAATCAAAGAACTTATAGCTCATACCCATGTTCATGATAATTTCGGAGGCGCTGTTTATCATTATGAAAAACAGCAAACCCACCAGATTCCTTTTGGTAGAGGGGATTCTCATATGCCGGTCGGGTGGGGAAAAATTCCTATTGAAGAAATTTTATCAACCTATATTGAAGACTATCATGGAATGCTCATGATGGAACTCCGAAGCAGATATTTTGGGGATTCTGACGAGTCAGGAAAAAATCTTGAAAATATATTGGACGGCATTACCGGCACAAGTCCACACGAAATAAAATTAGCCTGATAGCCATAGTATAGACTGTCACATAAATAATTTCTCTGCCTTATCAGTCAAAACCATCTTTTTGTAAATGCGAAATCATTGGATTTCGCATTTGCACCTCCTCAAATGTCCCTAACGGGACAAAGGAAGCATCCCAGGATTCATAATTTCTAAATCATTTCTATTAAGATATGTATGTCAATAGGCCAATATACTATGATCGAATAGCTATAATTAATTGAATGCCTCTCTTAGCTGATGTTATGAGAACTAAAATATCAGCATCAATAGCATAGTTGCCCCTGCTTTTATTATTATTTTTTTTTACTACCACATATTTTTTGAGAAGTTACCTCATTTTTAAATCCTGGAAAACACTGCTACGAATTGATGTTCTCAAAGGAACACGTTCTGAGCGTATTAGATGTTTTCTTTATGGACGTTTACGATCACCATTATGACGATGCTTTATGCCTATGCTTCCTGGTATGCCGAGATAAAGCATAAACGCGAAGTTAGTGCACACAAGTTATTTAACTGGCTTATGAGAAAAGAGCGCTTAGAGAAAGCAATATATTCAGACAGCATGAACTTACTTATAATTACTTTGAAACAAGATATGCTGAGAAATTGTAAACAAAAAAGAAAACGTAAAACTAGTCTTGAATTGATTGCTGGAAAAGTTCCTTATATGGAAAGTTTTGATCAAAACAATCTGATATTATTAGGCATCTCAAATTAGCTTGATGCATATGGGACCAACCCCCAAACTCCCGGGGTTTAGCGCTTTATTAGACCAAAGTATGAAGAATCAAAAAAAGGCCGTATAATGTGTGGTACGGCCTCATACTTCGGCCACTTGTTTGGCGCTCGGGTTGCTTCCCAGCATTGCCCTATCCTCCAAACAGGCGAACCCAGAATATCAGGTATTATAAAAAATGCAAGAATGTATATTAAACTATCAACACAATGATAAGAAGGGAGGAAAGCATCGCACCTTAAATAAAACTATTTTTTGTCTTGATAATCCACTCCACCTTAATTTGTTATACATTTCTTTTGTATTCTTATGACAACTCAAGTATAAGAATTAAATTCAAAGAAAATATATTTTTTTGATATTTAAAGAAAAGTAGATTCAAAACTCACAACATAACTAAACTGGCAACATAACGTCCCCACCCCCGCTACGAACAACCCAGTATAACGGCAAATGGGTTTTGCCCATTTTTCAACTCAATCCGGCGTTCACGCGTGTGGTGAGGATGAATTGACCTTGAGGTAATATACCGTTTATTCCCGTCCATCAATCTTTTCAGCGCCTGATCGCTATTCAACCTGTCTTTCATAGGATTCTCCCTGTAAGCTGTCTTTATCGCTTTATATAGATAATCGAAACAGGCAGATTCATTTAAAAATCGCTGATAAAACTGAATTTCATTTTTGGGGAATCTTCCATAATGGTAAATTTGGTCATGATGTGCCTCCTTTTGTTTATTTGAGGCCATCATAACATTAAGCTTTGACAGATTCGGTCACAACGATTTCTTTTTACCATTCTTGACATCAATAGTGAAGGAGAGTAGCATCTATTAATATATTGTTAATTATAATATTATCCTCTTTTATAATAATTAAGATTATTAACCCATATATTATTAACCTAATATTAGTTAACAGGAGGAAACTGCCATGACCGAAATTATTGATCTCAAAGCCCGGGAAATTTTGGATTCCAGAGGGAACCCCACTGTTGAAGTGGATCTTTTTCTTGCTTGCGGAGCAATGGGAAGAGCTTCCGTGCCTTCTGGGGCTTCAACCGGCACCAGAGAGGCCCTTGAACTTCGTAATAAGCGGGCCAAGCGATATAATGGAAAAGGGGTTGAGACGGCTGTGAAAAATGTTAATACAACTATCGCTGCTCAGATTATCGGTATGGATGCAGCTGACCAAACAGCTCTTGATCAATGCATGCTTAACCTGGATGGAACTGATAATAAAGCCAAGCTGGGCGCCAATGCCATATTAGGCGTATCAATGGCTTGTGCCAGAGCAGCTGCAAATGCTTATGGTATGTCGCTATTTCGCTATCTTGGCGGTGTTAACGCCCGTTATCTGCCGGTTCCCATGATGAATGTGGTAAATGGGGGTGCTCATGCAGCCAATAATCTTGATATTCAAGAGTTTATGATTATTCCTTTTGGGGCAAAAACCTTTACTGAAGCAGTTCGGATGGGGGCTGAAACTTTTCATGCTTTAAAGCGGATTCTCAAAGAAAAGGGGTTGAATACAGCTGTCGGGGATGAGGGCGGTTTTGCGCCGGATCTTGGCTCTAATGAAGAGGCTTTGCAATTAATTATAACAGCTATTGAGCAGGCCGGCTATAAACCCGGTAAAGAAATCGGTCTTGCTATGGATGCGGCTGCCAATGAATTTTATAAAAAAGGAAAATATATTCTTGAATCTGAAAATAAAAAATTAACATCCAAACAGATGATTGATTATTATGAAGGTCTGGTTGATAAATATCCGATTCTTTCCATTGAGGATGGTTTGGCAGAGCAGGATTGGAAAAACTGGGAATTGATGACCGATCGCCTGGGCAGTGTAGTTCAGGTAGTAGGGGATGATATTTTTGTAACCAATCCTGAAATATTTGCCAAAGGAATTACTGAAGGGATAGCTAACTCAATTTTGATTAAACTTAATCAGATCGGTACAGTTACTGAAACTCTGCAAACCATTGAAATGGCGAAGCAGGCTGGTTATACAACGGTGATATCGCATAGATCAGGTGAGACGGAAGATACCTTTATTTCCGATCTTGTAGTAGCAATTACAGGCGGTCAGATTAAAACCGGTTCAATGTCTCGCACCGACAGGGTGGCAAAATATAATCAGTTGATCAGGATTGAAGAGGAGCTTGGTCAGGCTGCCTCTTATTCAAAAGATGTTTTTATCAGTCAGTAATCAGGAATCGGGCGTTGAATCTAATAAGAACCACATTTATATTAATCAGTCTTTTAATTATTATTGCAGTTAATGGTTCAGTTAACGCTTATGTCTTGCAAGGGCCTCATATTCTGGAGCTGATGATTCAGAGGTTAGGCAGGGTGGAAACCTTGCAAATTAATCAAAAACTGATAATTTATACAGATAATGCAAAGCTCGTCCCCAAAGAGCTCAGCGAAAGTGTGGGATATTTTTTCCCGGCAAGTTTTAGAGCGGATATTAATTCAAAAACCAGTCAACGGATTTTTTTAAAAACAGATGCAGCAATAATAACAGTGCTGGACGGCAGGATTATGCCGGAATCGGAAATCTGGTTTGACAAATATCAGGAACTTTTATTATACTATTCCCGGATTTCACTTCATAAAAAACTGGTTTTGCAGTCAGTAGATCTGTCAATAACCAGTTTTGGGCGTTTTGAAGATCAAATTGCTTATGTTTTAGGCGCTCAATACCCGGATCTTTCCTGCTCTCAGGTTTGGATTGCAAAGGAAACTTTTTTGCCCATGCGGAGGCTGATTAAAGATCCGGGCAAGTTTGATGATAATGCTTATCGGGAAATACGCTATCTTGACTGGAAAATGATTGAAAAAAGCTGGTATCCCTATCGGATTCAGTTTTATCAGGATCAACAACTACTAAGAGAGCTGAAAGTGGTGGACATTAAAGCTAATGTTTTATTTGAAAAGGATTATTTCAGCATCCCTCATATTCTTGAAACCTATCCCAAAGCAGAAAAAATTCCCGAGCAGGACCCAGGAGTAAAAGATTCTGATGTTAAAGATATCAATGAAGTTAAACAATCGATTGAAGATTTTAAAAAGAGATTTGAATAAAGTCTGTTTTTGATCTTTAAAATCATATTTTGAGGTAAATGCATGACCAATGATACAAAATATATCTTTGTAACCGGCGGAGTATTATCATCTTTAGGTAAAGGACTGGCATCAGCTGCGATCGGCGCTCTTTTGGAAAGCAGGGGACTTTCTGTTACGATTCAAAAACTTGATCCATATATTAACGTGGATCCAGGTACTATGAATCCTTTTCAGCATGGGGAAGTTTTTGTTACTGATGATGGTTCCGAAACTGATCTGGATTTAGGCCATTATGAACGTTTTACGCATGCAAGGTTAGGTCAGGATAATAATTTTACTACAGGCAAAATTTATTATTCGGTTATTAATAAAGAGCGCCAGGGGAAATATCTGGGTGGAACAGTTCAGGTGATTCCCCATATTACAGATGAGATTAAAGATAGTATCAGGCTTGTCTCAAAAGGAGTTGATGTAGTTATTGTTGAGATAGGCGGGACCATTGGTGATATTGAGAGCCTGCCGTTTCTGGAAGCTATAAGACAGTTTAAAACTGATGCAGGCAAGGATAATGTATTATATATTCATCTTACACTGGTACCATATATCGCGACTGCCGGAGAAGTAAAAACAAAACCCACCCAGCACAGTGTCAAAGAGTTGCGCAGCATAGGTATTCAGCCTGATATTCTTTTATGCCGTACCGACCGGTTTCTCTCTCATGATATTAAATCAAAGATATCTCTTTTTTGTAATGTGGATGTTGAGGCGGTTATTACTGCCAAAGATGTGGAGTGCATTTATGAAGTGCCCCTGGTTTTTCATAAGGAAGGACTGGATCAAAGAATTGTTGAACAACTGCACATCTGGACTCGTAATCCACGCCTGGATAACTGGGAAGAACTTGTTTCACGGCTGAATAATCCTGAATATCAGGTTAATATAGCTATTGTAGGGAAATATGTTGACCTGACTGAATCCTATAAAAGTCTTAATGAAGCACTGGCGCATGCTGGAATTCCCAGCCGCGCCAGGGTAAATTTGCTCTTTATTGATTCAGAAACCATCACCAGTGAAACCTGTGACAGAATAATGTCCCAGGCCGATGGGATTTTAGTGCCGGGCGGGTTTGGCTCCAGAGGGGTTGAAGGAAAAATCCTGGCAGCCAGATTTGCAAGGGAGAATAAAATACCTTATTTTGGAATATGTCTTGGGATGCAAATTGCTGTAATTGAGTTTGCCCGTAATCTGGCAGGGCTTAAAGACGCCAACAGCTCTGAGTTTGATAAGAGGACTGCGCATCCCGTGATCTATTTAATGATGGAGTGGTATGATGAAAAAACCAAAACCATTCAGAATCGGGATGTTAATTCCGATAAGGGAGGCACCATGAGGCTAGGGGCTTACCCCTGTGATCTGGAAAAAAATACTTTGGCCTTTGCGGCATATGCTAAAGAAAATATTTCAGAACGTCATCGTCACCGCTATGAATTTAATAATGAATATTTAGAGCTGTTTCAGGAAAAAGGTTTGATAATCAGTGGCATGTCACCAGGAAAAGATCTGGTGGAAATTATAGAACTTGCGGACCATCCCTGGTTTTTAGGGTGCCAGTTTCATCCGGAGTTTAAATCCCGTCCCATGAACCCCCAGCCTCTTTTCAAGGATTTTATCAAAGCCTCCCTTGAAAATTCCAACTGGCGAAAATACTAAGAACATTTGCCTTTATAACGCGAATTTATTTTTATGCAATCTCTAAGTTTTACAGCCTTTTTTAAGCCGGTCAATAATACATTCGCTGATTTTTTC
>JASFBJ010000069.1 GCA_030149585.1 Desulfobacterales bacterium
ATTGGACGCAATTTTTACCATTATAAATTATAGTAAACTGATTTTTATCCAGCCATGAGGCTCGCTTTACAGCATTATCTCTTACCAGGCTGCAAGGCACTATGCTATGATTCACCAGTGTTTTATGATGCCACTTGACCTTAAATTTTTCATTAAAATCATCTTCCCTGCCTACGCGCCGAATATTTGGAATTTTGCACAGTCTGGCAGCTATTCCACCTATAATAACTTCCTTTTCAATATTGGTAACCACCAGATCTATTTGCCTGCTTTTGATAAATTGAGTTAAAAAATAAACCATCAAGGGATTATAATCCATCCCCAGTTTTTTTTTAACCAGGTTAATTTTTGGATCTGCTGCTTTGACAAAATGGCCATGAGGATGGGCTATAACCCAGATTATATGACCGCGTCGCTGCAAACCAAGAGCAGTTTTATTCATCCAGCTGGAAACGCCGCCCCAGCGTTTTTTGGAAGAGATATAGAGTAGATTCATAAGCTTTTAACAAGTTGTTTTAAAAAATAATATATGTTAACAAATCTTTATTTAGCATAGAACTCAATCAAATTAAACCTGAATTCACTTTCGCTATACTCTGCTTAAATTTTACGATTTATTATATTAAGGAATCCAAATTAAATGAAAAATGTGCTGATACTGGCTGTTAATTTTCCCCCAACCGGCGGGGTTGGGGTTATTCGCTCTTTAAAATATGTTAAATATTTGCCTGAATTTGGCTGGAATCCGATCGTTATTACAGTTCCTGAAAAGTCAAAAAAAATTGTGGATCACTCCATGATAAACGAAATTTCGCAGGATATTGAGGTCCACCGCCCATCTTTTATTAATTATAAAAAAATTTTCCCTGGAGATTTTGTCAAGCTTTTCAAGCCTATTGAAAAAAGGTTGTCATTCCCTGACCGCTTTGTGCAGTGGAATTATTTTGCCTTTAAATATATTAAAAAACATATTATTCCCAAACAAATGCCGGATTTAATTTATACCAGTACCGGGCCTCACTCAACCATTATGCTTGCTCATAAATTAAAGCGCCATTTTGGTATCCCTTTTGTCCTGGATTTCAGGGACCCATTTTCTTTCAGTCAATACGCAATTCTTGATACCAGGGATAAGTGGCGGCAAAGGGCACGGGATATTGAAAGAGAGGTATTTGCTGACGCTGACCGGATTATAAATGTCAGTTCTATCTGGCAGAAAAAATATGAGGAGCTTTATCCATTTATCAAACCAAAGTCATCTTTGATTCATAATGGTTATGATGAGGATGATTTTAAAAATCTTATGCCTGAAAAGATTAAAGCTCCTTTTACTGTCGGCTATAATGGAACTTTTAGTCGGGTTGTGCCCATTGACCCGCTAATAAAAGCAATTATTGAAATCCACCGTAAAAAAAATATTAGAGTCAGACTGAGAATTGCCACACCTATTGCAGTAAAAAAAATTAAATCAAGCTATCCTTATCTGTTTGAAAATGATTTAATTGATTATAAAGGCTTTTTGCCACATCGTGAGAGCCTGTCCAACCTTATGGCCTGCCATGCAGCCATTTTGATATTAAATGATATCCCTGCCACTAAAGGGATGATTCCTGCCAAAACCTTTGAATACCTGAGAATCAATCGGCCTATTTTATTATTACATAAAAAAGGCGGCCACCTGGAAAAACTGCTAAGTCAAACCCAAACCGGATTTGCAGTTGATATTAATGATCGTCAGCAAATTATAAATAGTTTATTAAAATTATATAATGACTGGAAAACCGGCACCAAATCTTATAAACCCCGATTAGACAAAATTAAAACCTATGAACGAAAATATTTAACCGGCAAATTAGCTGCTGTTTTTGATGCGATATGCTTTGAATAAATTGCATAATATGAGAATTCATTTTGTGATATTAAAAGTGGAAATACCTTTTAAATTTTGAACTTTTTCAGCCTGGTGAGAATTGATGAACACAAATTTATATGGCATCTGTATGGTTAAAAACGAAGAGGATATTATTGCCTTTTGCCTCACCCATGCAGCAAAATACTGTAAAAAAATTTTTGTGCTGGATAACGGCAGCACTGATAAAACGTGGGAACGGGTCAAAAAATTAAGCTGTCAAAATAAAAAAATTATTCCTTTTGAAAGAAAAGTCTGCAGATACGGTGTAGGGTTAAGGGGTTATGTTTTTAATAAGGTTCGTGACCGATTTCAAAATGGTGACTGGATATTGATACTCGACAGTGATGAGTTTCTGGAAGTAGACCCAATGCCGTATATCAGCTATTGCGAGCGCCGGGGTTTTGATATGATATTTACTTATCAAGCGCAATTTTATATTACACCGCTGGATTTTGAAAAAAGATGGTATAAAAACGGTTTTAAACCAATTGAAAGTTTTATGGAACTTCCATCATATTATTTTATTAACTGGCGGGAACCAAGACTTTTTAGATATAGCAGCTCCCTTGAATGGCCGGACATGGACACCAATGGTTATCCCTCTCAAATTGATTATCCCAATGGTTTGGAAAGACGATCAAATAAAAAAATTATCAACCGCCATTATCAATACAGATCTCTTGCCCAGATCAAAAAGAGGCTTGCACTAAGGTCGAATCTATTCAAAACAACCGGCCGATTCAGGCATAATCAGGAAAAAGACTTCCAGAAATATATCAGAAATCATAAGCGCCTTAAAAAATCCATACTGGATCAAATTATCAAACCAACTGTTTTTGATTTTCTGCGGTTATACCTGATAAGAAGATCGAATCGGTTTAAAATGATAATTAATAATAGAACTTTGGTACAAAAAAAAGATCTGCGCTAAAAAACTTTTTTGATTTTTTTCTATTCTTATTATCACTGTGTTTTTTTTAAGGTTCTAAAATATTTTTTATCTTATTAAATACTTTTTCAGGTCTGACACCAAAACTATTATCGGTCATGCGCTGCCAGTCAGGGTTACTTATATGGTAATGACCTGGAATAAGGCCTTCCGGGGACCAGACTTTAGAAGATGTATTCCCAAAAATAGCCAGCGAGGGGGTTTTCAGAGCCACTGCAAGATGGTTCAACCCTCCGTCATTACATATAAGCAGTTTACTTTTTTTAAGCAAAGCTGCGGCCTGATTAAAAGTGGTTGGCGGGGCAAGCACCAGCTCTTTTTCTTTTGCTGAACCCATAAGGGCTTTAGCATCTTCAAATTCAGAAGGCGCCCAAAGAATGACTATCTTCTCATTGGTTTTTTGGTCACTGGCTTTTTGGATAAGAAGATTGATCAGCTCGGCATAGTATTGGATACCCCATTTTTTTCTGGTTCTCGGACTGCCTGGCGAAATACAAATAAATTTTTCACGGCCAAGATCCTGGGTGTTTAACCAGGTATTGATATAATCTTTGGATGAAAAATTCACATGATATAAAAGTTCAAATGGCCGTTCCTTGAGTCCCAGGGGTTTTAGCATATCAAAATTCTGGCTGGCCCGGTAACGAACAGGGCCTCTGACAGCTTTGAGATTATAGCCTGCCTGCCATCTGCTGTCGGCCCAGCCCAGCTTATACTGCGCACCGCTAAATAGAACAACCTGACCTGATCCAGCTCCTTTTTGCTGATCAATTATAAGATCATATTTTTTTTTATTGATTGAAAAAAAAAGATTAAAACGTGCTAAAAGATAGGAAAGGCCTTTTTGGTGCCCAATAATAATAACTTCATTTATAAAAGGATTATTATATAAAATTTCCTGAAAGGGCTGTTTTACCAGAAAATCTATTTTTGCATGGGGAAATTTTTCTTTCAGGGCTGCCAGATAAGAGGTAGCTAAAAGAACATCCCCCAAAGGCCTGAACTGAATAATTAATATTTTTTTTATCGCGAGTGGGTCAACCTGCATCTAATATTTTACATACTCCTTTTCTTCGATCAGATTTGAGCCGGTTTTAAGATTAATTTTTCTTTTTATTGCTGATCGTTTATCATTTTCAAAATATACCCTGCGGGCCAGCTCTATAAATTTTTCATCAAATTCCCCGGCAGCTTCTTTAATACGAATTTGATCTTCAACTTCCCAGAGAATTAAATTGACATCTTTTAAAGCCAGAAAGCTTTTTGATTCTTTTGTAATACCTAATGAAAGCATATCCTGATAGAGGATTTCAAACTCTTTTTTGATATTATTTAATTTTTCGCTGTTTTTTATTTTCTCCAGTTTAATGGTAAGAATACTTATTTTATCAACCAGATCACCATTTGAAATTTCTATTCTCATTATTTCTCCAGGATAATTAAATGGGGCATTTATAATCAACTGGATGTGCCTTGTAGACAAACCAGCATCCTGCGCAATTTTGTGGATTTATTTCTTTCCGCGACCTTAATATCAGAGGATCTGGCTTAGAAATTGTTTGGTTCGTTCGTTAGTGGGGTTTGAAAAAAAATGTTTCGGAGTACCAACTTCTTTAATTGCTCCGGCATCCATGAAAATCACCCGGTCGGCAACTTCTCTGGCAAAACCCATTTCATGGGTTACAACTACCATGGTCATTCCCTCTTTGGCCAGGGTTTTCATAACATCTAAAACTTCGCCGATCATCTCCGGATCCAGTGCGGATGTGGGCTCATCAAACAGCATTATTTTAGGATCCATGGCCAAAGCTCTGGCAATGGCAACACGTTGCTGCTGACCACCGGATAGTTGGTCCGGATATACATTGGCTTTATCTTGAATGCCGACTTTTTTAAGGAGAGCCATTGCTTTTTGACGAGCCTCATTTTTTGAGCGTTTTCTGACAACTGTTTGAGCAAGGGTAACATTATCAAAAACTGTTTTATGAGGGAAAAGGTTAAAGGATTGAAAAACCATTCCCACTTCAGCCCGGATTTTATTAATATTGGTTTTTGGATCCAAAATATCGTCGCCATCTATGTAAATATGCCCCTTAGTGGCTTTTTCCAGCCTGTTCAGGCATCTTAAAAAAGTACTTTTACCTGAACCTGACGGGCCAATAACAACTACCACTTCGCCGGCTGATACTTTGGCTGTTACATCAACCAGGGCTTCAACTTTATGTGGAGTATAAAATGTTTTATAAATATTGCGAGCATCAATCACTGGGCTAAAATCCTTTTTTCAAAATATTGGAGCAGCATAGAGAGGCTAAAGGTTAAAACCAGATATAAAAGGGCACAGACAATAATTTTTAAAAATAAGATAATAATAAATTACCGGATCATGATCAATAGGCCTTGCCTTCGGTCAGGACCTCATTAATAACCATTTACGTTCCGCATTTTTCACATCTGGGCAACTGTTCTTTGGGCAGATAAACAATTTCAGTATGTTTACATTTAGGGCAGACCGCCTCTACTGTTTGATTATTCTTTACCATAAAAATATCCCCTAAAGCAGATGCTTAAAATTACGAATTTAATTTTTATGCGAGCCCTAAATTATTCCTTTTGAGGATCGCACATTTTTAATTCTATCATCATATGCAAGGGCCTGATCCATGGCTCTGCCCCATGCTTTAAATATAGCCTCCAGAATATGATGGGGATCATCGCCATAACGCAGATTAATATGAAGATTTAATCCTGCCTTTACAGCAAAGGCTCTGAAAAATTCTCGGGCCAGACCGGAATTAAAATTTTGGCCAAAATGGTCAATAGTCGGCAGATTGTAGATCAGATATGGACGGTTGGACAGATCAACAGTGACTTCAGCAAGGGTTTCATCCATAGGTGTTGCGGCCTGGCCGAATCTATTAATTCCCTTGCGGTCACCCATGGCCTGCATAAAAGCGTCACCCAGCACTATTCCAACATCTTCAACTGTATGGTGTAAATCAACATCAAGATCCCCTTTGGCCCTTATCGTCATATCGAAAAAGCCGTGCATTATAAAAAGGGTGAGCATATGATCAAAAAAACCGATTCCAGTGGTAATATCTGATTGACCTGATCCATCCAGGTCTAATTTTAAATGAATATCCGTTTCATTAGTCTTGCGGTGTATATCGGCTTTTCGTTCCATATAAGTCAAATATTCCTTTATTTAATAAAATTATTTATCTGAAAATCCACATGATTCTGTTCTATGGGGTTTGAAATAAAAAAAAGCCGCCGTCGCTCAATTTTAAGCCATTTAAGGCTATTATTGGAAATACCGCGTCTATCAAATCCACTACGCCGTTTTTCCCCGGATCGCCTTTCTAAGAGCTTTTTCGCTGGATTATACCTATGACGAAAAAGATGCCTTCTGTCAAATATTATCCGTCTTCCACCAAAATCGACTAAAGTTTTTATTGATGCTGATTCATTCATCTTAAAGCCCCCCTTTTTCAGTTAAGATTACAACCTCTTTGTAAAGGTTTTCAGCAAAATGAATTCATTAAGCAGGTTATGTTCTTAAGAGATATCAGAGATAAGGACTAAAATAATGGTGGAGATGAGGGGGGTCGAACCCCTGGCCTCGGCATTGCGAACGCCGCGCTCTCCCATCTGAGCTACATCCCCACAACAGCGCAATTCTATCCAATTAGCAAAACCACAGTAGATGGAATGAAAACCAGAACAAACTTAATATTTAATTATATAATGACAGTTCAAGAGTCAATCATTACTTGCAGAAATAATATCAGTTTTTCCCATGCTGATATTATTTTAGCTCCATTGGCAAGTTGGTAAGCCGGCTGTTTTTATGAGTTAGGAACGGGGACGAAATAACTTCCACAAGCAGGCGCACAGATTTAGGTCAGGTTTGTTCGATATAAAAGTACAAAAGTTGCAGGAATAGCGAGCTATTTCAAGATTTTTGTGCCTGTTTCAGATTCAGACAGATCGGGTAAAGATGGCCTGAAGCTGTGATGCATAGTTGGGGAAGTTATTTCGTCCCCCGTTCCTTATACAAGGCCACACAGGAAAAGCCGTGGGCAAAATTTGCGGCCCCTGCCAGGCAGTTCCTAATGTAAATTACACATTTCACTTGATACCAAAGAATCCAGACGATTTGAAACAATTGTACGCTATGGGTCAAAACCCATAAAGTCAGGGGTAAAGGTTTAAAAGTCTAACCACTTATAATGATATGCTCATAAGTTTAGTATAAACAGCTCCCAAAGGCTGCAAGTCACTCTTAAATAGAATGATTTTATTGGTGATAAAAGGCTCGGATTCAAATTTTTTGAATTCTGTTATAGCGTTGAACAATCTGTTTGCAGCAATATTTCCTTTAACTCGCGCAAGTGTGAGATGCCCTTTAAACTGCCTCTTTTCTTTTGGAAAATCCATTGCAAATAATTTTTCATCCAGCTTCTTTTGAATTTTGATAAGAGAGGCTGTATCACCTGAAAGCCCCATCCATATAACACGGGGCCGTTTTATTCCAGGAAAGACGCCGATTCCTTTTACTCTAAGTGATATGGGGCCATATCCCCTCACTGATTCAAGTATTGCTTTACCGACCTTTTTAATATCCGCGTTATCAATATTACCTAAAAATTTTAACGTAAGGTGGATGTTTTCCGGACGGACCCATTTTACTCTGAATCCATAGGATATAATCCCTTTCTGAATTTTGCGGATATCAGTAATAATATTTTCCGGGAGCTCAAAAGCTATAAAAGTTCGCATCTCCTGCCATTACGCAAAAAAATTACACTCAATTGGTTTTCAAATTTTGTTATCCCTTTTTTGAGTTTTTGTAATTCATTAATCCTAAAGTCATAATATTGGGTGGCTAATGAATGAAAGAACCTATGCTGTTTATGGACGATTTCTATTATTTTTTGTTCAGTTTCCATAATATTTGCCTTATGCTGGGGCAACAATGGGTTAATTATACTGTTTTAAAACTCTCTGCAAATTACTAATATGCATTATTTCTATTATTAGGTATGTGCAAATGCCCTAAAAAATGTAAACTAAATTTGAAGGATGCCAAAATGTTAAGTTATTTTTAAGTGAGTTCTTAGGGACAGATATTTATTTTTCTATCCAATGAATCATGGGAAGTCCGGCAACGGGTGATTTGAAATATGGAATGGATGTCCCCCGTAAACTGCCGATATAGACTGTTTTTAAATCAGGCCCTCCAAAAGTGATACTGGAAAACCAGGGAGCAATTATTCCGCCGCAAGCAAGCATTAATTCAGGTGTGGCATTATCCTCTTCAAAGGCTTTTCGCAGCACAGCACTGGCTTTCAAATTATCATCATCCAATAAAATTTTTAAGTCGCCCTGGGGAGTAATAGCAAAAATCTGATCAGTCATAACATGGGTTCCCCACAGGTTTCCGTAAGAATCAAAAGCGATCCCGTCGATAAATGCTCCTGTATCTGATGGGCCATAGGTTTCTCTGTCCGTTAGTGAACCATTCTCTTGCACACGCAATCGTGTGATCCGTTTTCCGCAGGTTTCAACTACATAAAGCCACTCTTCTTTGGCATCCAGCCTGATTTCGTTGGTAAAATGAAATCCTTCAGCCACGATGCGTATTGAGCCTTTGTCCACCAGTGCGACATATCCATCAATAATATTGGGGCTGATGGCTTTCATCCAGTTTTTAATTTTGGTGGAGATGGTCATCCAGATACGATCTTTTGAATCCCGTAAGATAAAATTCACTTTACCGATGGGTTCTCCGTCAATAGAATCAAAAAGGACTTTGGTTTCGCCGTTAAGTGTCATCACTTCAAGACAGTCTGTGCCGAAATTGGAAATAAGAATGTCCCCATTGGCAGCAAAGGCTAAGCCATTTGGAAGAGTGCCTTCAGTGTACTGAGCAGCCATATCGGACGCTTTTTCAAAGTTGTTCTGATATGACTGGGTGATAATTTTCTGGCTGCCGTCAGGTTGAATACATACCACACCACCGCGCGCATCGGCTGACCATAATGTTCCATCGGGTTTAGCAAGAATACACTCCGGTCGTTGAAGGTTTTTGCCAATATATTTGATGGTTGATTTATCAATTTGAAATCCGTCTATCGGGTTTATTGTCATTTTATTTCCTTTTGATGATATTGTTTGGAAAATAAATCAGTATAAACGTATTTTAATAACGATAAAAATCAGGCTTATAGGGGCCTTCTACTGGAACACCCAGATAGTCGGCCTGAAACTGGTTGAGTTTGGTCAGTTCGACCCCTAATCTGCCGATATGCAAGCGGGCAACCTCTTCGTCCAGTTTTTTCGGCAGAGTATATACCTTGCGTTCATAGGTATTTGTTGCCAGTTCAATCTGGGCCAGACATTGATTTGTAAAACTGTTGCTCATCACAAAACTAGGATGACCTGTGGCGCAGCCCAGATTAACCAGACGTCCTTCAGCCAGAATAATGATTGAACGACCTGATTTAAGAGTCCATTTATCAACCTGGGGTTTAATTGACAACTTCTTGCACTCAGGAGTATTATCTAAATAGTTCATCTGAATTTCATTATCAAAATGGCCGATATTGCAGATAATGGCCTCATTTTTCATCATTTCCATATGCTCACCGGTGATTACATGATAACATCCAGTGGCAGTTATAAAAATATCGGCAATCCCGGCGCTTTTTTCCATGGTTGTTACTTCAAATCCCTCCATGGCAGCCTGTAAGGCACAGATTGGATCAATCTCGGTAATCAGCACCCTGGCACCAAAACCCCGCATGGAGCAGGCACTGCCTTTGCCGACATCCCCATAACCGCAAACCACCACTATTTTTCCGGAAATCATGATATCGGTCGCTCTTTTAATGCCATCGGCAAGTGATTCACGACAGCCATAGAGGTTGTCAAATTTTGATTTGGTTACTGAATCATTGACATTAAAGGCTGGAAAAAGAAGTTCATTATTTCGTGCAAGATGATACAGGCGGTGAACACCGGTGGTTGTTTCCTCGGACACGCCACGGATCCGGGCGGCAATTTTTGTCCAGTATTGAGGATCCTGCTCATAACCTGCTTTAAGACGATCCATCAAACACTGCATATCCAGGCTGTCATAGTCTTTTATAAACAAAGAAGGATCTTTTTCAACTGCTACTCCCTGATGAATATATAAAGTGGCATCTCCGCCATCATCCACAATTAGATCCGGTCCACTTCCATCAGGCCAGGTCAAAGCCTGCTGTGTGCACCACCAGAACTCCTCAAGAGTTTCTCCTTTCCAGGCAAAAACAGCGGCTGTTTTATTTTGAGCTATGGCTGCGGCTGCATGATCCTGGGTTGAAAAAATATTACAGGTTGCCCAGCGCACATCCGCTCCCAGCGCAGCAAGGGTTTCAATCAACATGGCTGTTTGAATGGTCATATGCAAACTGCCCATGATTTTCATTCCCTTTAAGGGCTTTTGATCCCCGTATTTTTTCCTGACCGCCATTAATCCCGGCATTTCGTTTTCAGAAAGCTGCATCTCCTTTATGCCCAGCTCTGCAAGAGAAATATCAGCAACCTTATAAGACAAGGCCGGGTCAATTTTTAATACGTTCTTTTCTTTTGTGTTTTCGGTAAACAATTTAATTATCCTCTTTATCTTTATAAAATTATTATTAGATTATTTTTCTCTGTCCCTGGTTCTTTTGAATCTATAATCCGGCCTTTTTTCTTATGATATCCGCCATATTTGTCTTTTCCCAGGAAAATTCAGGCTCAGTGCGTCCAAAATGGCCATAGGCCGATGTTTTGCTGTAAATTGGACGAAGGAGGTTCAGATTTTCAATAATGGCCGCAGGTTTTAAATCAAACACTTCCCGAACAATTTCTTTTGCTCTTTTTTTGGGAATGATCCCGGTTCCCATGAAGTCAACCATTACTGAAACCGGTTCAGCTACCCCGATTGCGTAGGCAATCTGGATTTCACATTTTTTCGCCAGACCCGCTGCAACGATATTTTTCGCAATATAACGGCCCATATAGGAAGCGCTTCGATCCACTTTGGAAGGATCTTTACCGGAAAAGCATCCTCCACCATGGCTGCCCTGACCACCATAGGTATCCACTATAATTTTGCGACCGGTTACCCCGCAATCCCCCATTGGTCCGCCGATTACAAAACGGCCCGTGGGATTAATAAAATATTTGGTAGCGTTGTCAGTCATTTCAGCAGGAATCACTTTTTTGATTATTTCTTCAATAACTGCCTCTTTTAAGGTCTCATAAGGCACATCCGGATTATGCTGGGTGGAAACAACTATGGCATCGACCCTTTTTGGCGAGCCGTTTTCATATTCAATCGTGACCTGAGATTTTCCGTCAGGTCTTAAAAAATCAAGAATACCGCTCTTTCTGGTCAGAGCAAGCTGTCTGGTAAGCTTATGGGCGTACATAATCGGCATGGGCATTAACTCCGGAGTTTCATCAGATGCAAAGCCGAACATCAAACCCTGGTCCCCGGCACCCTGGTCTTTAAACAAACCTTCACCCTCATTAACCCCCTGCGCAATATCAACTGACTGGTGGTCAATACTGGTTACAACCGAGCAGGTTTGCCAGTCAAACCCCATATCAGATGAATCATAGCCGATCTCCTTGATGGTGTTTCTGACAATATGGGGGATTTCAACATAACAGTCTGTTGTAATTTCACCGGCCACAAAAGCGATTCCTGTTGTGACCAGGGTTTCACAGGCTACCCTGCATTTGGTATCTTTTTCCATAATTGCATCAAGAATGGAATCGGAAATAGCATCCGCAACCTTATCTGGATGACCTTCGGTTACTGATTCAGAAGTAAAAAAAAACTGCTCTCCGGGCATAATAGTTCTCCTTTTTTTTTTGGACTTTGAGCAAATTAATATTTTTAAATTTATCTATGTTTTTATCTCTAAAATACGATTATCAATCAAACGGGTTTTCCCGACATTGACAGCCAGCGCCATTAAGGCACTTTTTTTTATGGTGACCACATCTTCTATGGTCATTGGATCACAAATTTTTATATAATCAATGGAGGTTTTTGCATGAGATTCTATCAGGCTTGTTGCTTTTGCAATTATTCTTGCAGGATCAGTTTCTCCTGCCTGAACAAGGGCAAAAGCCTTTTCCAGAGATTGAAAAAGGCATAAGGCTGTTTTTCGCTGATTTGAATCAAGATATTTATTGCGTGAGCTCATGGCAAGTCCATCCGATTCCCGGAAAGTCGGAACTCCGATGATTTCAATATCAAAATTCAAATCTTTGACCATCTGACGGATAATCGCCAGCTGCTGAAAATCCTTTTGGCCGAAAATCGCATAATGAGGCTTAATAATATTAAAGAGTTTAGAAACAACAGTGGCAACCCCCCTGAAAAAAGTCGGACGGGAGAGGCCGCAAAGATGGTTCGGCAGTTTTTCCAGATTAACATAGGTTTGAAATTCTGAAGAATAAAGTTCCTCACGCTCCGGCATAAACATGACATTCACACTCTCTTTTTCAGCAAGGGCAAGGTCTCTTTCAGTATCTCTGGGATAAGAGTCAAAATCTTCATCAGGCGCGAATTGTGTGGGGTTTACAAATAAACTGACAACAAGACAGTTGCTGACTTCTTTGGCCTTTTTCATTAAAGAAAGATGGCCCTTGTGAAAAAAACCCATGGTCGGTACCAGGGCGATGGTCTCTTGTTTGCTTCTGATCCGGTCAGCATATTGCTGCATTGATTTATATGATTTAATTATCTCCAAAATAGACTCCCAAAATTAGAATAGCAATTTACATTTATACTGCTAACACATATCGCAATCTTTATGCCATTTTTAATGATCGGCGACATTTTTTTCAGGCGGTATTTAGAGGCAGTCGCACTATAAAGCAGGCCCCCTGAGTGTCCTGGTTTTCTCCTGTCTGATTTTCAACGGTTATGGTGCCGCCATGTTTCTGGATTATCTCATGGCAGAGATATAAGCCCAGACCAGTGCCGACACCCACGGGCTTGGTTGTAAAAAAAGGCTTGAAAATATCCTTGCGAACAGCAGCTGGAATGCCGGCTCCGTTATCACAGCACTCAAACATAACATGTTTTTGTTCAGATTCAAACCAGGTTTTCAGAATAATTTTCCCATTTTGTTCTCCAACCGCCTGAATTGCATTTTTAATAAGATTTAAAAATACCTGGCCCAAATTGGCAAAATTGCCCTGGATTTCCGGCAAATCAGGCCCATATTCTTCAATAATATTAATCTGACTGTATTTATACTGATTGTGCAAAACTCTCAAGGCATCTTTGACTGCCAGATTAAGATTAACCGCCTCAGAGTATTCCTGGGTCTGGCGTGAGAGGCCCAAAAGGCTGGCAACAATTGATCTGGCCCGGCTGAGTTCCTTGTCGGCAAAAACCAGATCATCAATCAGATTTTCATCAGGGGGGGTGGAAAGATCCCACTCAACCAGATCTTCAATCGTAGCCTGCACCAGACTTTTGACACTGGTCAAAGGATTATTCAATTCATGGGCAACTCCTGCGACCAGCTGCCCCATAGCTGCGAGACTTTCAGATCGAATCAACTGTTCCTGGGTACGCT